>NZ_JANOCG010000630.1:0-9100 GCF_031412075.1 Rhizobacter sp. | reverse complement strand
TCGAGCTTCAGGCTGCCGCGCTCCAGATGATCCATGATGCGGCCCGGCGTGCCCACCACGATGTGGGCGCCGTGCTCCAGGCTGGCCGTCTGCGTGCGCAGCACCGCGCCGCCGCAGAGCGTGAGCACCTTGATGTGGTCTTCGGCGCGCGCCAGGCGGCGCACTTCGAGCGTCACCTGGTCGGCCAGCTCGCGGGTGGGGCACAACACCAGCGCCTGCACCGCAAATCGCCGCACGTTGAGATTGGCCAGCAGGGCGAGTGCAAAAGCGGCGGTCTTGCCGCTGCCGGTCTTGGCCTGGGCGATCAGGTCGTGGCCGGCCAGTGCGAGAGGCAGGGCCGCCGCCTGGATCGGCGTCATGCCGGTGTAGCCGAGCTGTTCCAGGTTGGCCAGCGTGGCCGGGGGCAGGGGGAGGGTGCTGAAAGAAGGCTGTGTGCTCATGCGTGATTATCGGAGCCGTCGCAACGGTTAGAGTGCCTGACGCTCAATTGCCAACTGTTCATGTCCACGAATCCGCCCAAAAGCCTGCCCGAAACCCTGAATCTGCCGAACCCTCGCCACGCCAAGCGTGTGCCGGCCCACATCGACAAAGAGCTGTTCGCGCGCATCCGGCAAGCCGCTTACGTGCTGCCTCAGGTGGTCAAACCCGGTGACTACACCGCCGAGCGCACAACAGGCTTTGAAGAACACCTCGACAAGCTGGGCCTGGTGTTGCTGCAAAAAGGGGTGGCCGGCGCACGACCCAGCCGCTGGATCGCCCCCGACCTGATCGACAGCGCCATCGCGCACCTCGACGCCGTGGGCACCGGCCCCGATGTGCGCCCGCTGATGCTGGAGCGCACCGCCGCGCTCGAAGCGCTGGGCGTGTCGCGCGACGCCGGCCAGTGGTCGCGCCTGATCAGCCACAGCTTGCAGCTGGCCGAAGCGGGCTGGCGCGTGCCGGTGCTGTTTCGTGTGCCTGTCGATGCGGAGCCGGTGTGGGCGTTCTACCGCAGCGGCGACAAGGCGGCCTTGTTGGCCGCGCTGGGCTCGCCGCCCCCATACCCCCATGCCGCCGAGTTGCTGGCCCATCTGGATGGCCTGGTCGCGCGCAGCCGCGCGCACAAGCCCAAGCACATCGACTCGCTGCTGCCGCGCCTGCAATCGGAGTGCGCCACCCCGCAGACCGCCGCCGATTTCAACGAACTCAAGGCCACCTGCACCCGCACACAAGACCGCTGGGAGCACCGTGTCACCGAGCTGGAGACGCTGGAGGGCCTGAACAGCGAGTTGGCTTTCCAGGGCTACCCAGACACCTTCCCGAAAGCCCGCCACCTGCAGCGCACGGTGACGCTCTACGTGGGCCCGCCCAACAGCGGCAAGACCCACGCTGCTTTCGAGCGCCTGGCGCAGGCCCACGACGGGGCTTACCTCGCGCCCCTGCGCCTGCTGGCGCTCGAAGGCCGCGACCGCCTGGTCGGCCGGGGTGTGGCCTGCTCGCTGCTGACGGGCGAAGAGAACGTGCCGGCCGACAACGCGCGGGTGGTGTCGAGCACCATCGAGATGGTCTCCACCAACAAGCCCATCGACGTGGCGGTGATCGACGAAGCGCAGATGATCTTCGACCCCTACCGCGGCTGGGCCTGGACGCAGGCGATCGTGGCGGTACCCGCCAACGAGGTCATCATCATCTGCTCGGCCTACGCCGTGCCCGCGATTGAAAACCTGCTGGGCTTGTGCGGCGAGCGCTGCTCAGTGCGGCACTTCGAGCGCAAGCAGCATGTGCAGTTGCTGGCGCACCCGGTGCCCATCAGCGCCTTGAAGCTGGGCGACGCGGTGGTCGCCTTCAGCCGCCGCGATGTGCTGATGCTGCGCGACCAGATTGCCGCCAACGGCCACCCGGTGTCAGTGATTTACGGCGCGCTGCCGCCCGAGGTGCGGCGCCGCGAGGCCGAGCGTTTTGCCACCGGCGAGTCGCATGTGCTGGTGGCCACCGACGCCATCGGCATGGGCCTCAACCTGCCCATCCAGCGCGTGCTGTTCAGCACCATGGCCAAGTTCGACGGGCAGGGCGACCGCACGCTGAACGAGTCTGAAGTGCACCAGATCGCCGGCCGGGCCGGGCGCTTCGGCATGCATGACGAAGGCTTCGTCGGTGTGCTGAAAGAAGCCGAACCGTCGGCGGCGAAGATGCTGAAAGAGTTGCTGCCCAAGACGCCTCGCGCTCCGCGTGACTTCAAGGCCCCGGTGGCGCCGAACGGCTGGCACGTCGACACCATCTCGTCGCGCATGCACATGACCCGCCTGCGCGAGGTCTTGGGTGTGTTCATGGAGCAGTTGAAGCTCGACGACGCCCACTTCGCCGTGGCCGAGCTGGAGCAGATGCTGACGCTGGCCGAGCAGCTCGACAAGAGCGCCGCCAGGCTGACGCTGAAAGAGCGCTTCATCTATGCCCAGGCGCCGGTCGACACCCGCACCGATTCGCAGGTGCAGGAGTACCTCGACTGGAGCAGCAGTCACGCGCTCACCGGCAAGGCCGGCAAGCCCTGGTTCCTGGATGCGGTCGACAGCCACAGCCGCCTCGACCGCATGGAGCAGGCGCTGCGCTCATGCACGCTGTGGTTATGGCTTGATCTGCGATTCCCGGGCGTCTATGGCCACGTCGATGCCGTGATCGAGCTGCGCAGCCAGCTTAACGACGGGATCGAGCGGCAGCTGAAGGGCAAGCGGCCGCTGGCGCAGGTGAGGACGGGGATGCGGCGAAGGCATTGAAGCGATCAGCCGCCGTCCTACCCGCGTCGGCGCACTGCTGTCCGGGGAAACGTGCCACTGCTGAAGCCGTCATTCCCGCGCACGCGGGAATCCAGGATCGTGGCGTGGTGCCGCCTCATCGATGCCCGGGACATGCTTGCATGCTGGATTCCCGCCTGCGCGGGAATGACTGGTGTCATGCGGCAGCACTCTGACGCTGGCTCGCCTGCTCCAGAGTTGCAGGAGCTGCCCGCCAAAATGCCGCAAGGGGCTAGAAACTCACTTCAACCCCGCCCACCATCGCTTGTTGATGCGCGGCCGCCCCACGGTCAGCACCTCGCCGATCTCGGGCGTGGCCAGCTCGATGCCGTTGGCCGCCGCCAGGTTGGCCAGCCGCTCCAGCGGGTCTTGCCAGGTGTGGAAGGCCAGGTCGAAGGTGCTGTTGTGCACCGAATACAGCACCTTGCCGCGCAGGTCCTGGAAGGCCTTGACGCCTTCTTCGGGTGTCATGTGAACGGCAGGCCAGAGGGGGTCGTAGGCGCCGTTTTCCATCAGGGCGAGGTCGAAGCTGCCGAAGCGCTCGCCGATTTGCCTGAAGCCGTCGAAGTAGCCCGAGTCGCCGCTGTAATAGATGCGTTGCTCGCCGCTCTGGATCACCCACGAGGCCCACAGCGTGCGGTTGCGGTCGGTCAAGGTTCGGCCTGAGAAGTGCTGAGACGGCGTGGCGGTGACTTGCACACCGGCGTGTGTGCCGGCCTGCCACCAGTCGAACTCTTGCACACGCTCGGCGGGCACGCCCATGTCGATCAGCCGGCTCTTCACGCCCAACGGTACGAAATAGCGTTGCACCCGCCGCGCCAGGTACTCGATGGTCGGCACGTCGAGGTGATCGTAGTGGTCGTGAGACAAGATGAGCCCCTCGATCGGCGGCAGCTGTTGCAGCGTGAGCGGCGGCTCGTGAAATCGCTTCGGCCCGACAAAGCTGAAGGGCGACACGCGTTCGCCGAACACCGGGTCGATCAGCCAGAACTTGCCTTGCAGCTTCAACAGGTGTGACGAGTGGCCGAGCCGCACCACGTGGTTGGCCTGCGCGTCCAGCGCCTGCAGCTGAGCCGTTGTCAGCGGCCGCACGGGAATGGCGTCGACCGGCACCGTGCCGACCTTGTCGGCAAATACGAAGCGTGACCAGATGGTCCAGGTGCCCGCGCCGGGTGGCGTCAGCGGGTTGGGTGGGTTGGCGAAAAGGCAGCCCTTGAACTGCGGTGAGTTGGCATAGGGCGAGGTGCAATCGCCGCTGCTGACGCAGCCCGCAACGAAGAGGCAACAGGCCACGAGGCACGAGCGCAATGCATATCTCATGCGGCCAGTGTGCCCGACGCCTCATCCCACCGGAGGCCCCGGCGGTTTCACTCGCGAGTCAGTGGGGATTCGACCACCACCGCCCTGATGCGCTCGATCGTGTCTTCTACCCGCGCATGCCGAGACACGTCCAGCCCTAGGGCCCGCGCGATGTGGTTGACCCGCGCCGCGTTCAGCGGGATGCCGCCGGCGTCGACCGCGGTGATGAGATTGATGGCATGCTGCCGGTCAGTAGCGGTGTCAAGGGGCTTTTGCCGCGTCAACAGATTCTTGAGCCACAGGTACATGGGCGCTCGGGTTTGTGAGGCCGCAAAACCTGCGGCCGCGCCACCTTAGCAGCGCACGGGCGCCGTGTCCGTTCGCCGGCGCACGCGGGGGCAGACAAGCGGTTTTCCTACGCGAATGCGGTGGATGTTCCCGCATCCCGGGGCTTCTCCTTTGCGCACCATGGTCACCACGATCATGCTGATCGCCCTGATTTTCTGAACCCACCCGATCTCTACTGAACCCCGCCCTGCAATGGGGGGCAGAGATGTCTGCACGCAAGGCCGATCTGCTTGCCAAGCGTGCTTGCTCGTATTCAACACTTTTTCACCAAGGAACTCTCATGGATCAAGTCAATCAAGCCATGCAGTCGGCCATGCAGCCGCTGCTCAAGCTGGCCCAGGCCAACATGGAACTGCTGACGCAGTTTTCCACCTCGCCCGAGGTGATGGCGCAATCGATGGCCACTGCCCAGAACATGCTGCAACAAGGCCAGAAATCTGCTTCTGGCCTGGCGCAGACGAACGCCTTCGCCCAGCTCACCCAGGGCATCATGAAGAACTACACCGAGTTCGCGACCGAGTTGAGCCAAAGCGGCATGGCCGCGCTGGCGCTGGGCCAGGCCGAGATGGTGAAGCGTGCACAAGAGGTCGGCGGCAACGTGATCGAGGCGAGCACCGCGCGCAGCAAGCGAAGCCGCTGATCGACTCTGAGCCGCGACTGAACGCATGAGCAAACGCAGGCCGGGTGCGGCTTGGGCCAAGACCTGGCAGCGCAGCTTTCATGCAATGACGCGCCACGCCCTGGGGGCGGGCAACCGGTCGGTCAAGCAGACGCTGAGGCCGGTGTTGGCGCGGGCCAAGGCCAAGGCGAGGCCACCACCGGGCGCGGGCGACTGGCTCAGCGGCATGGTCATGGGCCCGACAGGCGCGCGCAGCTTCAAGCTGTTTCGCCCGCCGGGCATCGCTTTGGGCGAACGTTTGCCGCTGCTCGTGATGCTGCATGGCTGTGGCCAAGACGCCAAAAGTTTTGCCCACAGCACACGCATGAATGGCGTGGCCGCTCGCGAGCGTTTTCTGGTGCTTTATCCCGAGCAGGACCGCATCTCCAACCTGCACGGCTGCTGGAACTGGTTTGACACCGACTCCGGCCGCGCCTATGGCGAGGCAGCGCTCATCATGCAGGCGGTGGACCAGGTGTGCCTGCTCTACCCGGCAGACCGCACGCGGGTGGCCGTGGCGGGCTTGTCATCGGGGGCGAGCATGGCGGCGATGCTGGCCACGCGCTACCCCACACGCTTCAAGGCAGTGGTGATGCACTCGGGCATCGCGCCCGGTTCGGCCCATTCGGGCTTGTCGGCGATCGGTGCCATGCATGGCCACCGCAGCCGCCGCCGGCCCCCGGTCGCCGTGACGATGAAGGCCGAGTTGTTGCCGCCCCTGATGGTGATACAGGGCCGTGCCGATTCCGTGGTGGTGGCCAGCAACGGCCCGGCCGCCGCTCAACACTGGGCCCATGCAGCCGGGGCACATGCTCATACAGGGCGAAGCCTGCAACGAGGCCAGCGTTACCCGATGACGGTGACTGACTTCAAGCACCTGCGGCGCACCGTCGCCACGCTGGTTGAAGTCGATCGTCTGGGCCACGCCTGGAGTGGTGGCGCGGCCAAGCAGCCCTTCAGCGACGCTCAGGGCCCCGATGCCTCACGCATGGCCTGGGCGTTCGCGGCCAAGCAGTTTCGGGCGTGAGGCTTGAAAACTAGCGCGAACCGCTGCGCGGCGCACGCTTGGCGCGGATCGATTTGACCACCTGAAACGTGCACATCAGTGTGACGGAGGCGCCCAGCGCCAGCGGCAGCAGTGACCCAGACATCTCGGTGAGCCAGGCGCCGACCAGCGTACAAGCGAGCCCGACGCCATAAAGACGGAACAACTGCGGTTTGGCTGTCATGGCGGCATGGTGAGCGGAGGTGGCCCAGTCTGGCACCCATCGCGCGCGGCGAGACCGCAGATATGAAGCACAAATTCGCGCCAAACCGATATGCAGCGCATGTAGGAGCAGCCTGACGTCGATTCAGCACACTTGCGACGCCGCGCGGGCGCCCCCGGCTGACAGCGCAAGAACACTCAAAAGTCGACAGTCATTGCACTCGTCAAATTCGCACGAGCGGCAGGCTCCGGCGTCGGCCGTGGCCATTTTCCAGAAGCAGGAGATTCGACATGAATGAAACACCTTTGATGACCGGGCTCTTCCCAGACCGCGAAAGCGCCGAACGTGGCTACAACGCCTTGTCGGAACGCGGCTATTCGTCGAAAGACGTCAACCTCGTGATGTCTGATGACACCAAGCAGCGCCATTTCGCCGCGGCCGGGACCGAAACCGAACTCGGCAACAAGGCGGCTGAAGGTGCTGGTGTGGGTGGCGCCATCGGCGGGACGCTCGGCGCCATTGCAGCGGCCGTGGCGGCCGTGGGCACGAGCATCGCCATCCCTGGCTTGGGGCTGGTGATCGCCGGCCCGCTCGCAGCGGCCATTGCGGGCGCTGGCGCTGGTGCGGCCACGGGCGGCCTGGTGGGTGCGCTGGTGGGTTGGGGCATGCCTGAGGAGCGCGTGAAGCGCTACGACGAAGGCCTGCGCAAAGGCGGCATCTTGATGGGCTTCCGCCCCCGCAACGATGACGACGCGGAATACATCAACAACACCTGGACGAGCAGCCGCGCCCAAGACGTTTACCGATAGTTTGAAAGCCGTGCGGCAGTGGGTTGCCGCACGGCGATCAAGGTCCGCCAGCCGCCTTGCGGGTGCGGCGGCGGTACCGGGCCATCAGCGGCGTCACCGAGACACCGTGCACCACGATCGAGCTCACGACCACTGCAACCGTCAACGCCACCAGCGTTTGTGCATGTTCATCCGGCAGACCATGGTTGAGCGCGTAGGCCAGGTAGTAGAGCGAACCGATCCCGCGGATGCCGAACCACCCGATCAGACGCCGCTGTCCGGTGGTCGTGCGGCGCGAGCCAGCCAGGCCGACAGCCACCGACAGCGGGCGCACCAGCAGCAGCACGAGCGGCACGAACCACCACGCCGCCGGCACCCACGGCACCGCCCACAGCAGCATGCCCAGCATGACCACGCCCGCCATTTCGCCAATGCGGTCGAGCTGTTCGTTGAAGCTCAGCACGGAATGCGCCAAGTAGGCCGGCGCGTGCTGCGGGTCGGTTGCGATCTGAGTGGCCAAACCGGGCTGCGGGCTGTGATGCGCTTGTTCGACCACGGCGCTGGTCGCCGCTGCCGGGGCTCGCTCGGGCGCCTGTCCCAGCGACGCTGCCGCCGCAGCGGTACCGGCTTGCGCCGTGCGGCGCAGCGCCAGGCCGGCGGCGAACACGGCCAGAAAGCCATAGGCAGAGGCGAGCACAGCGCAGCCATAAGCGAGCCCGATGAGACCCAGCGCCAGAAAGTTTTCGTAGCCCACGGCCTCCTGGTGATGGTGGCGCAGGTACAGCACGAGCCGGCCCAGGCCGGTGCCCCACGCGGCACCGATGGCGAGGCCTGCACCGCAAGCCCAGAGCACGTCGACCGCCACCCAGCGCCAGCCCATGTCACCGATCTCGTGGGCCCCGAGCAGGCCCAGCCCGAGCATCACGACTGGAAACGCCGTGCCATCGTTGAGCCCGCCTTCGCCGGTCAGCGCAAAGCGCACCTGGTCGCGGTCAGCTGGGTCGCTGACCTGCACCTCGGTGGCCAGCACCGGGTCGGTCGGAGCGAGGATGCCGCCCAGCAACACCGCCACACCCAAGGGCAGCCCGAGCAGCCAGTAGCCGGCCGCCGCAATCAGCGCCACCGTGGCGAGCATGGACACGAGCGCCAGGCGCAGCGGTGAAAACCACCGCTTGTCGTGAAGCCCCACGCTCATCTTCAACCCGGCGGTGAAGAGCGACAGCAGCACGATGACCTCGGTCACGTGCTCGAGCAGCTTGGCGTTGTCGACCACGGTGGGTGCGGCGAGTGCCAGCCCCCAGGGCCCGAGCGCCAGCCCGGCCAGCAGGTAGAGCATGGAGGTGCTGACGGGCATGCGAGACAGCATCGAGCCGCTCAGTGCCATCACCACCAGGATCGCGCCGCCCAGTGTGAGCCAGAGTGCAAAAGTCATTCGGCAGGATACGCCGGGCCGGCAGACTACAGTCGCGCCCATGAGTTACGAACTGCATTACTGGCCCACCATCCAGGGCCGAGGCGAATTTGTGCGGCTGGCGCTGGAGGCCGCTGGCGCGCCGTACATCGACGTGGCGCGCGTCACGGGCAAGGCTGGGCAGGGCATGCCGGCCATGCTGGACCACCTGGAAAACGACAGCGAAGTGCACCCGCCGTTTGCACCACCCTTCCTGAAAGACGGTGCCGTGCTCGTGGGGCAGACGGCCGCGATCCTGCATTACCTCGGGCCCACGCTGAAGCTGGTGGCGCGCAGCGAGCAGGCGAGGGCGTGGACGCAGCAGATCCAGCTCACCATTGCCGACATGGTGACCGAGGCGCACGACACCCACCACCCCATCAGCACCGGGCTTTACTACGAAGACCAGAAGCCCGAAGCACGCCGCCGCGCCGAGTCCTTCTGCCGCGAGCGCATGCCGAAGTTTTTGCATTGGTTCGAGGCCGTCGTGGCTCGCAACACCGGCGGGCCGCGCCACCTGGTGGGCGGCAAGCTGAGTTATGCCGACCTGTCGCTCTTTCAGCTGATCGAGGGCTTGCGCT
>NZ_JANOCG010000629.1:0-3732 GCF_031412075.1 Rhizobacter sp. | reverse complement strand
CGAGGCGGCGCTGCGCGAGTTGAAGCGTGGTGGGCAGGTCTACTTCCTGCACAACGAAGTCGACACCATCGAATACCGGCGCGAGAAGCTGCAAGAGCTGCTGCCCGAAGCGCGCATTGCCGTGGCCCACGGCCAGATGCCAGAGCGCGAGTTGGAGCGTGTGATGCGCGACTTCGTGGCCCAGCGCCACAACATCTTGCTGTGCTCGACCATCATCGAGACCGGCATCGACGTGCCCAGCGCCAACACCATCGTCATCAGCCGGGCCGACAAGTTCGGCCTGGCCCAGCTGCACCAGCTGCGCGGGCGCGTGGGCCGCTCGCACCACCAGGCTTATGCCTACCTGCTTGTGCCCGAGGTCGAAGGCCTCACCAAACAAGCGGCGCAGCGGCTCGAAGCCATCCAAAACATGGAAGAGCTGGGCTCGGGCTTTTACCTCGCGATGCACGACCTGGAGATCCGCGGCGCCGGCGAGGTGCTGGGAGAAAACCAGAGCGGCAACATGATGGAGGTCGGCTTCCAGCTCTACAACGAGATGCTGTCCGAGGCAGTGCGTTCGCTTCGGGCCGGCAAGGAGCCCGACCTGCTCTCACCCTTGAGCGTGACGACCGAGATCAACCTGCACGCCCCGGCCTTGTTGCCCAACGACTACTGCGGCGACGTGCACACCCGCCTGAGCCTCTACAAGCGCCTGGCCTCGGCCGAAAAGCCTGAGCAGATCGACACCCTGCTGGAGGAGATCACCGACCGCTTCGGCAAACTCCCACCGCAAGGCCAGACGCTCTTTGACGTGCACCGCCTGCGGGTGCTGGCCAAGCCATACGGCGTGGTCAAGATCGACGCCGCCCCTCAGCTCATGATCATCAGCTTCCGACCCAATGCGCCAGTCGACGCCATGCGCATCATCGAGCTGGTGCAAAAGAACCGCCACATCAAGCTGGCCGGCAACGACAAGCTGCGCATCGAGCGTGAAACCAAGGAACCGAAAGACCGCGCGCAGCTGATCCGCGATGTGTTGCGCTCGCTGGGCACGCCGAAGGTCGAGGCCTGACGCGTTGCCTCAGCGCGCCGCGCGCAGCACCAGTTGCACGGCGTGCACCCGTGGCTCGCCGATCGGTTCGTAGCGCCACTGGCCGATGGCGTCGATGACAGGCGCTTCCAGCGCTTTAAGCGGGCTGGAGCGCACGGCCACATTCGACACCGACCCGTCGGCATTGACGGTGAAGCCGACGACCACCTCCACGTCATTCAGCATGCGCCGCAACACCGTGGGTGACAGGCTCGGCTCGACCATCTGCGCGAGCTTGAGCGGCAACGGTGGAGCGAGCTTGGGCGCAGGCACGACGGGGGCCGGCAGCGAAAGTGTCGCCAGCTCCGGCTCGGCACGTGCAACGACCGGCACGACCCCAGCCGGCCCCGCTGCCGGCTGAGAGGCCGCCACCGAAGCGGTGGGTGCGGCCCCGGCCTTCGCGGCGACTGCCGCTGGGGTTGCAGGCTTGGCCGCCACCGGCCGCACCGGCGGGGCGTCTGTCGCCCGGCCTTTCAGCTTGCTGGCTTCGATGATGACCCGCAGCGGGTTGTTGGCTTCTCGCGCCGCCCGCGCCGCAGCCTCGGGGTCGCGAGGCGCTGCCGGCTGGGAAGTTGCGGCGATGGGGTGGAGGACGAGGAGGCTCGCGAGGAGGATCAACCGGTGGGTTTGCATGCGTGGGCTCGGCCTTGTGGGCTGTGGGGATCCCGTTTCGGTGGAAACGCGCTGCCCCAGACGGGGCCGGCTCGGAGCTTCGCAAGCCGCGTGCCTGAAAGCAAGCCCTGCGTGCGGGACAATCCCACTTTCTTCACACTTCTCGCCACGCTTCATGACCGCATCGCTGCTGCCCGGCCTCGTCATCCAGAACTTCACGCCGCCGCTGCGCCTGGCCGACTACAAGCTGATCGCCTTCGACATGGATTCGACGCTGATCAACATCGAGTGCGTGGACGAGATCGCCGACGCCGCCGGCCGCAAGGCCGAGGTGGCGGCCATCACCGAAGCCGCGATGCGCGGCGAGATCACCGACTACAAGGAAAGCCTGCGACGCCGTGTGACCCTGCTGAAGGGTGTGCCCGTCTCGGCCATGGAGCAGGTGCTCAACGAGCGGCTGAAGCTCAACCCCGGCGCGCAGGCCCTGGTGGAAGCCTGCCAGTCAGTGGGCATGAAAACGCTGCTGGTGTCGGGCGGCTTCACCTTTTTCACCGACCACGTGCGTGACCGCCTGAAGATCGATTTCACCCGCAGCAACGTGCTCGAGGTGGCCGACGGCGCCCTCACCGGCCGCATGGTCGACCAGCCCTGGGGCGACATCTGCGACGGCGAAGAAAAGCGCCGCATGCTGCTCGCCACCTGCGCCCAGCTGGGCATCACGCCCGCGCAAGCCATCGCCATGGGCGATGGCGCAAACGACCTGCCGATGATGGGCGAAGCCGGCCTGAGCGTGGCGTACCACGCCAAGCCCAAGGTGCGCGAGCAAGCCATGGTGGCCATCAACACCGGAGGTTTGGATCGGTTGCTGGAAGTCGTGACGCGCTGACGAGCCGCGCCGCAGGGCGGCGGCCCTGCTCCCGCCACCAAGCGCGTTGAAGTGAAACATCCGAACAGGTCGGGAGGCTGTCGCCGCAGAGTCACGACACACCAGCAGACTGGGACAGGCATCGCAAGTTGTCTTCCCACATGTCGAACACCCCGGGGGTAGCTATGAATCAGTCTTCGACACCCGTCGCGCCGTCACGCCTTCGCAGCGCAGCGCGAGGGCTGCTCCTTGCGGGCACCGCATTCGTGAGTAACACCGCCTGTGCGGACGTCACCTATCTGTACGTGGGAAACACGATGGCCTGTGTACCCTGGAACGGTACGTCGCCTTGCTGGAACTTTGGCTCGCAGCTCACGGGCAGCATCGTCTTCGACGACGCCGTCCTCGCCCCGGGGTACACCGGCACAGTCTCATTGACGAGCGCAAAGGCTTTCAATCTCCAAACCAGCCAGTATTCTTCGTCGCAGGGACCGCTGAGCCAGAGCGGTGGTTCGTTTTCGTTCGTAGCGGGACACATCGTTGCCTGGAACTTCGGGCTCGTGGCCAACTATGTCTACATGGGCACCAACCACCTGTACGGCGACAACATCGGCCTTTCTTACACCAACTACCCCTACGGCGCGATGCACACGCCCACTGCGGGTGCTTGGAACTTGGCCCCAGCTGTAGCGGTGGTGCCACTCCCCGCAGCCCTGCCCTTCATGGCCCTTGGCTTGCTCGGCGGGGCGCTCTTCGGTCGCAAGCGCAGCGCCTGAGCGCGCTGCGTTGATCAGCCGAGCTTGAACATGCTGACCGCCAGCTTCAGCGCCTGGGCCTGGGCCTGTTGCTTGAGGCTCTCGGCCGCAGCCGACGACTCTTCGACCAGCGCCGCGTTGTGCTGCGTGGCCGTGTCCATCTGCGTGACCGACTGATTCACCTGCTCCAGGCCGGCGGATTGTTCGACGGTCGCTTCGGCAATGGCCTTGATCGTGCCCGACACCTCGCGCACCGAGGCCACCACCTCTTGCATGATGCGACCGGCGTCGTTGGCGAGCGTCGAGCCCGCCTCGACACGCTCTTCGCTGTTGCGGATCAGCACCTTGATCCCTTTCTGCTAAGCACTCGGCCGCGCCTCGGCGTTCTGCAAGGCGGTCGCCGCTACGGTGGCCTCTTGGCGCGACACCTC
>NZ_JANOCG010000628.1:0-3731 GCF_031412075.1 Rhizobacter sp. | reverse complement strand
CACCACGCACGGTGCTCACCGCCTCGTTGCCCGCGAGCGTGACGCCGCGTTCGATGAGGCCGGGGTTGGCCGCCGTGGCGGGTGCATCGAGGTCGGGGCCCAGCACCTCATCGAGCGATTTCACTTCGGCGGCGAGCGCGCTGCAGGTGGTGTCTTTCGGCGCGGCATACGGCCGCTTCTGGGCCTCGGCCAAAACCGGCGGGATGGGGGCTCGAACCAGGTTGAGGTCGCTCAAGGGCGTGGTCGCGGCGTCGGTCACGGGAGTGACCACTTGAGACGCACAAGCGCTCAACAAGAGGGCCAGGGTCAGCATAGAGAAGGTGTGTTTGTTCATGGGGTGCAGGGTAGCAGGCGGCCGCTTGGCGAAAACCCTCAGGGGCGCCTCAGGGTCGCCTCAGGGTCGCCTCAGGGTCGGATCGCGAAGCGCGCAGCCGATCGGGCGCGGGCACGTGCGGCTTCGATCTCGCGGTCACGCAGCTCGGCGGTGGTCACGAGCGACTGGATCAGCACGCGCGCCGCCGCGGCCACGTCTTCCACCGCCTGATCGAAGGCCGCCTCGTTCGCCTTCGACGGCACGTTGAAGCCGCTCAGCTTGCGCACAAACTGCAGCGACGCGTCGCGTATCTCCAACTCGGTGGCCGGCGGCTCGAAGTTGAACAAGGTCTTGATGTTGCGGCACATGGCGCAGCTCCTGGCGAGTGACTTCTACTTGGCCACCACCACGCGGTAGTAAGCCTTGCCCTTGTCGGACAGCAGCGCCACATAGGCGTTGTTGCCGACGCGGCCCACGCTCAGCTGGCCCTTGCTGATGCCGCCCTTGAGCGGCAGGCGGCAGGTCTCGGCGCCACGCTCCACGTCAAAGCATGAGAGCACGTTGCCGGTGGCCACCACCAGGTAGCGCCAGTTGCCGACGAAGCCGCAGGCGAGCGGTGCGGAGCTGCTGTCTTCACCCGCATCGCGCACACCGATCGCGTGAACCGTGTGCAGGTTGAATTCTTGCGCGCTCGTGGTGTCGATGAGGTGCACCCGACCGCCATAGGTGCGCGTCAAGCCACCCAGGCGGTTGACGTTCCAGGTGTAGCCACCGACCGCGCCCACCTGGCCGTCGGGCGACACCGCGACGCAGGCCTTGTCTTCGCCACGCCAGGTCTCCTTGGTGAGCTTGGCGGCAGCCACCCAGGCGGGCGTGTCGCTCACCTCACCGGCGGCTGGCGCCAGCTCGATCTCGGCCGGTGCGCTCGCCACGGGCTCCAGCACCAGCGGCACGGCTTTCGGCAAGGCCGGGCTCAGCACCGTGAGGCCGGCGCGCTGGGCCGCACCATCGACGGCGCGCTGGATTGCATTGCTGATCGCCGCGCCTTCGGTCAAACCGTCGGAGGGCGGAATGCCACGTGTGCCCATGCCGTCGAGCGTGAAGGCCTGCACCTGCGCCGACTTGTCGACCATGCGGAACTCTGCTGTGGCGGTGGCGGTGTAGAACAAACCCAGCACCGGCTTCACGCTCACGCTCACGCCCAGGCGCACCACTTTCTGGATGTCGTATTTGCCCGCGCGTTTGACGAACTCTTCGGCGGTGATCACGTGGCCGGGGTCGGCCAGGTCGACCCAGCCTTTCTTGAGCTGTTTGGCCTTGGCCTCGTCGAGCACCACGAACTTGGAGTCGCCCAACAGCTCTTCAGCGCGGGCCAGCGCCACCTTTTCGTAGGCGGCGAACTTGGGGTCGGTGATGTAGGCGGCAACCGAGACGCGCACGCCATCGGAGGCCAGTGCGCTGCCCGCCACACACCAAACCGACAGCAGCAACACGATGCGACGCATCATTGCCAACTCTGCCCGATGCGCTCCATCAGCCGCTTGGCCGCGCTGAGCGCGAGGATGTCGGTGGCCATCGCCGTCGACACCGGGTTCCAGCCGGTGAGCGCCTGGTAGGAGTCGTCGATGGGGCTGTCGAGCCCGCGCACCTGCGCGCTCACCGTGCCTTCGAAACGGTGGCCCTGGGTCTTGTCTTCGGGGTCGGTGCGCGAGCTGACCCGCCCATCGGCCATCAACCGGATGGTGGTCACGCCGGCCGCAGGCGATTTGGGAATCGGCGCATCGATCTCGGTTCGCGCCCCGAGCTTGGCCAGCGACTCGGCCAGCGACGCACAGGCCTTGACCCACGGCGCAGGCTTGCCGCCCAGGCGCAGGCCGCAGCTCAGCACCACCTGGCGGCCGGCGAAATATTCCTTCTGCCGCTCTTGCGCCAGCTCGGGTGCAGCGCAGGCGGCCTTGTCTTGACTGGCCTGTCGCGCCAGGCACGAGTAACCGGCATCCGACAACAGGGACACCAGCCGCGCTTGCGGTACAAACCCGATCGTCGATTCGTCAGGCACCCAGCTCGCGGCCATCAGCGTGCGCAGTGGCCGCAGTGCGCGGCCGGCGGCTTCGAGCCGCTCCACCGGGTGGGTGGCGCTCTTGAATTCGGCGTAGGCCTCGACATGGCTTTGCGCCAGGCCGAGCAAACGCTTTTCGTCCTGCTTCATCTTTTGCAGCATCTTGTCGACCCCGCCCAGCCTCGCCTTGAGCGCGACCACCGGCACTTCAGGCACCTCGCGAAAGTCGTTGGTGCCGAGCAGCGAGGAAGCCGCCGCAGCCGAACTCTCACGTTGCTGCAAAGGCTTGGACGCGTCTTCGCCGATCGCGAGCATGGCGCTCACCTGCTTGCCCAAGGCGAGCAGCATGTCGCGCTTGCGGGCGCGGTCGAAGTCGGCGCGGCTCACCGACACCCGGACCCACGCCTGGCAGCGCTTCGCGTCGACCCACTGCTGGTCGGCGCGCACGTTTTGCAGCGTCACGCTGGTGGTGGCTTCGGCCACCGATTCGATGGACGAGCGCAGCACCTGCTTGCCACCCTCGCTCACCTTGCTGTCGTTGAGCTTGACGCTGGCGCTCACCGACACGCGGATGCGCTCGGCCAGCTCTTTCAGCGCCTGCGTTCGTGCGGCTGCGAGCGCGTCGCTCAAGCGGTCGCCATCGATCGTGGCCGAGCCCGCGGCGCTCACGGTGGCCGGGTCTTCGCTGGCTTGCGGCATGGTCCAGGCGGGCGGTGTGTCGCCGTCGCCCGCCACCTTGCAGGCCGCCACGGCGTGGGTGGCCGCCGTGGCCAAGGCGGCGCCCAACAGCCACACGCGCAAGCCGGCTTTCATGGCGCGCTCTTTTGCACCACCTGGGCCGGCGGCGCACGGCGGCGGAACTGCTGCAACAGCATCTCCTCCACATCGGGCGAGGCGGTGCTGCCGGTCGTTTCGACCGCCTGCTTCACCAGGCTGCGTGTGCCGGTGGCGTCGATCGACACCTCGGCGCACAACCACTTGCCCTTGCCCACCGTCACCTCTTCAAACCGGGTGACGCGGGTGTTGGTGAGTGCCTTCTCGGTCAAGACCTTGGCAGACGACTTGAACGACTGTGTGCTCTTCGCCCCGGTCTTGCTGGTGCTGAGTTCGTCGCTCGCCTGGATGTTGACTTCGAGGTTGCGCGCCATGGTCACCCGGGCCATCGCAGCCGCCTGGCTGCGGTCGAGCGAGAGGTTGCCGCTGGACTCGACACACTCAGCGGCCGCGATGCCGCCTGCCGCCTCGGGCCGCGTCACCCAGGCCGGCCAGGGTGACGACGGCGTGGAGCCACACCCCGCCAGCAGAGCCACTGCAAGCCCCAGCGGCGCCGCGCATATGCGCAACGTGGTGCCCATCAGA
>NZ_JANOCG010000627.1:0-4256 GCF_031412075.1 Rhizobacter sp. | reverse complement strand
CGCTCCAGGTGCTGACGATGTCGATCAGCTCGGCCTTGGGCGCGGCGGCGTTGGCGATGTCGCTGTCGCGCACCAGCTTGCTGTCGAAGCTGCCTTCGGGGCCGAACATCAGCGCGTCTTTCACGGGTGGCGGCATCTCGACGGTGGGGGTGTCGGGCAGCTGCTCCCAGAGCGGCTTGTGCTCGGGCGGGGTATTGAGGCACATGCCCGAGAGCGCAATGCCGATCAGCGGGAACTCGGGCTTGTGCTCGGCAGCCCGCGCGGCGATCGCAGCGGTGATCGCGCCACCGATCGAGTGGCCGATGATGAAGATGCCGCTGGTGCCGGCACCAAAGCGCTGCCATGCGTCTTTCAGCGCACGCGACAGGTGGCGGGCCTGGCCTTCGACGGTCATCTCGCTCGGGGCGAGCGAGAGGCTGTTCACATAACCCGGCCGGTCGGGCGCAATCAGCGGAATGCGGTTGGCCACAGCCGCCTCGAACAGCGAGGCACCGGGCACGTCGAAGTAGGCCGAGGTGTAGGTGCCGCCGTGCAGCGCCACGACCAGCGGTGTGCGCGGGGCGAGCGCGCCGCTGGGCTTGTGGAAGCGGCCCGACAGCTCGCCAAAGAGTGAGGTGGTTTGTTGTGATGCGCTCATGCGTGTGTCTCCAGATCGTTATCGACAGGGGCATCGTAGAAAACTGGCGGGGCGGCGTTGTTCAACCTGATGCCGTGTTTTCCCGGGTGGGTGTGATGCCTCGGCCTTATCGCCAGGCGCTCGCCGCCATCTTCCAAGCTGGCAGGGCGGGCACTACGGTGTGGTCCCCTCTGCTCTCGAAAGTCATAGACCATGACGCCCTCTTTGCACACCCTGGTGAACGAGGCGCGCTCCGCGCTGAACAGCGCCGGCGCACGGGTCGGCCCGCAGGCGCCGGGCACCCCCCGCTACGAGCTGTTCAGCGCACCCGCCTCGGTGTGCTCGCAGAAGGTTCGCGCCGTGCTGGCTCAGCACGACCAGGCCTACCTGTCGCATTCGGTCGACCTCTTTGGCGGGCAGACCTACCTGCCGGCCTATGTGCGCCTGCGCTTGATCGGCTGCGACGACATGGGGGCCGCGCTGGTGAGCCACCATTCGGGCAGCACCTCGGTCGCATACGGCGGGGGCTGCGATGCGGCGGTGGTGCCCACGCTGGTCGACTGGGAGATGGGCGAGATCGTGGTCGACTCCAAGCGCATCTGCCACCACATCGACGCCCACGCCGACCACAAGCCCTCGAGCCTGCGCCCGACCCATCTGGCCGCGCGCATCGACGAGCAGATCGACATCATCGACAACCTGCCCAACTACCAGATGCTGAGCGGGCTGCCGCCCGGCCTCGACCGGCGGCCCGACGCGCTGCGCGGCAAGACGGGTGTGGCCTTTGCGCTGAGCAAGGTGGAGCGCTGCGACCGCTACCTGGCCGAGCACGCCGACGATGAGGCCCTGGTGCGCGCCTACCGCGCCAAGCGGGCCAAGGAGCTCGATGCAGCCCGGCAACTCTTCACTGAATCTGCAATGCGCACCGCCTATGCCAAAGCCGAGGCTGCCTGCGATGCGCTCGAGCAAGAGCTCAGCCGGGCGGGCACCGAGTGGCTGCTCGACGACCTGGTGACCCTGGCCGATCTCTACTGGGGGGTGGAGCTGACGCGCATGCACAACCTCGGTGCCGACACCTTCTGGAAAGACGGCGCCCGGCCCGCCTTGGCCGCCTACGCCGAGCGCACGAGAGAGCTGCCCGCCATTCGCCAGGCCATCATCCACTGGCCCGGCGCCTTGTTCTGACCCGGGGGCAGGGCCACGCGGATCGGGTGGTTCAGGCCAAGCCGGCGGCATCTTCTGCTGCCACGATGTGCCCTCACGAGCACAAGCGATCACACATGCCGCGCCGTGCGGCCTAAAGTCCGCTGATCCAGGAGACACCATGAGCGACCCCGCAATCCAGCCCTACCTCACCCCGGTCGACAGCGACCCGCAAGAAACCGCCGAATGGCACGATGCCCTCGCCTCGGTGCTGCAGGCCGCCGGCCCGCAGCGTGTGCGCGAGCTGATGAGCATGCTGGCGGCCACCGCGCGCGATCCGTCCATCGGTTGGCAGCCGCTCTGGGGCACGCCCTACGTCAACACCATACCGGTGAACCAGCAGCCGGCCTTCCCCGGCGACCTGGCCATCGAGGAGCGCCTGGCCTCGCTGATGCGCTGGAATGCGCTGGCGATGGTGGTGCGCGCCAACCAGGCCTATGGCGAGCTGGGTGGCCACATCGCAAGCTATGCGAGTGCGGCCGATCTGTTCGAGGTGGGCTTCAACCATTTCTTCCGCGCGGGTCAAGAAGCGGCGAAAGACGACCTCGTCTTCTACCAGCCGCATTCGGCGCCCGGCGTGTACGCACGCGCCTTTCTTGAAGGGCGATTGAGCGCGAAAGACCTCGCCCATTACCGGCAGGAGATCAGTGCACCCGGCGCGCAGGCGCAAGGCCTGTGCAGCTACCCGCACCCCTGGCTGATGCCCGACTTCTGGCAGTTCCCCACCGGCTCGATGGGGCTCGGGCCCATCAGCTCGATCTACCAGGCGCGCTTCATGCGCTACCTGCACCACCGCAAGTTGCTCGACACCAGCAGCCGCAAGGTGTGGGGTGTTTTCGGCGACGGCGAGATGGACGAGCCCGAGAGCATGAGCGCCCTCACGCTGGCCTCGCGCGAGAAGCTCGACAACCTGATCTGGGTCGTCAACTGCAACCTGCAGCGCCTGGACGGCCCGGTGCGCGGCAACGGCCGCATCATCGACGAGCTGGAGAGCCTGTTCGCCGGGGCCGGCTGGCGCGTCATCAAGCTGGTGTGGGGCTCCGACTGGGACGGCCTCTTTGCCAGCGACCGCGACGGCGCACTCGCCAAGGCGTTCTCACAAACCGTGGACGGCCAGTTCCAGACCTTCGCCGCAAAAGACGGCCGCTACAACCGCGACAACTTCTTCGGCCAGAACCCGCAGCTCGCCGCACTCGCCCAAGGCCTCACCGACGAACAGATCGACCGCCTGAAGCGCGGCGGCCACGACCTGGTGAAGATCCACGCCGCCTACCACGCGGCCATGAACACCGTGGGCCAGCCCACCGTGATCCTCGCGCAGACCAAGAAGGGTTACGGCATGGGCGACGCCGGCCAGGGCCGCATGACCACGCACCAGCAGAAGAAGCTGGAGCGCGAAGACCTGATCGCCTTCCGCAACCGCTTCAACCTGCCGTTGAGCGACGAGCAGGCGGCCACGCTCGAGTTCTTCAAACCAGCCGACGACAGCCCCGAGATGCAATACCTGCATGCGCGCCGCACGGCACTGGGCGGCTACATGCCCAGCCGCCGCACGCGGGCGCAAGGCATCGAGGTGCCGCCGCTTGCCAGGTACGGCGAGTTCGCGCTGAAGGCCGAAGGCAAGGAGATGAGCACGACCATGGCCTTCGTGCGCATGCTCACCAACTTGCTGAAAGACAAGGCCCTGGGCCCGCGCGTGGTGCCCATCGTGGCCGACGAGGCGCGCACCTTCGGCATGGCCAACCTGTTCAAGCAGGTGGGCATCTATTCGAGCGTGGGCCAGACCTACGAGCCCGAAGACATCGGCTCGGTGCTGAGCTACCGCGAAGCCACCGACGGGCAGATCCTCGAAGAAGGCATCAGCGAAGCCGGCGCCATCAGCAGCTGGACGGCCGCCGCCACCAGCTACTCGGTGCACGGCCAGGCGATGCTGCCCTTCTACATCTACTACTCGAAGTTTGGCTTTCAACGCGTGGGCGATCTGATCTGGGCTGCGGCCGACCAGCGCTCACGCGGCTTCTTGCTCGGCGCCACCGCCGGCCGCACCACGCTCGGCGGCGAAGGCCTGCAGCACCAGGACGGATCGAGCCTGGTGCAGGCCGCGATGGTGCCCAACTGCCGCGCCTACGACCCCTGCTTCGCCGGAGAATTCGCCGTCATCCTCGACCATGGCATGCGCAGCATGCTGGAGCGGCAGGAAGACGCGTTCTATTACGTCACGCTGATGAACGAGAACTACGCGCAGCCCACACTGCCCGATGGCGTGGAGGGCGATGTCATCAAGGGCCTCTACCGCTTCGCTGCGCACAGCGTGAGATCAGCGCGCGGCCAGGTGCGCCTGATGGGCTCGGGCACCATCTTGCGCGAGGTGATTGCCGCGGCCGAGTTGCTGGCGAGCGACTGGAACGTCGAAGCCGAGGTCTGGAGCGCCACCAGC
>NZ_JANOCG010000626.1:0-6724 GCF_031412075.1 Rhizobacter sp. | reverse complement strand
TTCGAGCCCGACAGCTCGACCGGCATCGTCAAGGAAATGGCCAAGCAGACACGCCAGGCCGTGGCCGAGGCCGATGCGGTGATCTTCGTGGTCGACATCCGCACGGGTGTGTCGGCGCAAGACCACGACATCGCGCGCTACCTGCGCTCGGTCAACAAGAAGGTGTTCCTCGCTGCCAACAAGGCCGAGGGCATGGTCGACTCGCCGCTGCTGGGCGAGTTGTACGAGCTGGGCATGGGTGAGCCACATCCGATCTCGTCGGCACACGGGCAGGGCATTCGCAGCCTGCTTGATGCCGTGCTCGCGGGCTTCGAGCCTGAGCTCGAGACCGAAGACCTGCAAGAGGACGCGCCCATCCGCCTCGCGGTGGCCGGCCGCCCCAACGTGGGCAAGTCAACCCTCATCAACACCTGGCTGGGCGAAGAGCGTCTGGTGGCCTTTGACCAGCCCGGCACGACGCGCGACGCCATCACCGTGCCCTTCGAGCGGCACGGCCAGAAGTTCGAGCTGATCGACACTGCGGGCCTGCGGCGCAAGGGCAAGGTCTTCGAGGCCATCGAGAAGTTTTCAGTGGTCAAGACCTTGCAGGCGATCGCCAGTGCCGACGTGGTGCTGTTGCTGCTCGACGCAACCCAGGGCGTGACCGAACAAGACGCTCACATCGCTGGCTATATTTTGGAGAGCGGGCGCGCCGTCGTGATCGCGATCAACAAATGGGACGCGATCGATGACTACCAGCGAGAAACCCTGGAGCGCTCGATTGCCGCGCGCCTGGCCTTCTTGAAGTTTGCGGCCGTGCTGCGCATCTCTGCACTCAAGCGCCAGGGCCTGGGCCCGGTGTGGCAGGCGATCGCGGACGCACACGCTTCGGCCACCCGCAAGATGAGCACGCCGGTGCTCACACGTTTGCTGCAAGAGGCGGTGGAATTCCAGACGCCCAAGCGCGCGGGCGCCTTCCGTCCCAAGCTGCGTTATGCGCACCAGGGCGGCATGAACCCGCCACTGATCGTGATCCACGGCAACTCGCTGGAACACGTGACCGACGTCTACAAACGCTTCCTCGAAGCCCGCTTTCGTGAGCACTTCAAGCTGGTCGGCACACCCCTGCGCATTGAGATGCGCTCGTCGAAGAACCCCTTCGCCGACAAAGACTAAGTGCATTGGCGGCTCTTGCCGCATTGCCGCACAGTGCTGTGTTAACGTGCCAACCTCATTCACTTTCCATCACGGAGCATATCGTGAGCAACAAAGGGCAGCTTCTACAAGACCCGTTTCTGAACCTGCTTCGCAAAGAGCACGTTCCGGTGTCGATCTACCTTGTGAACGGCATCAAACTGCAAGGCCACATCGAGTCGTTTGACCAGTACGTGGTGTTGCTTCGCAATACCGTGACGCAGATGGTCTACAAGCACGCGATTTCAACGGTCGTACCGGGCCGCGCGGTGAACTTCCACGCCGCCGAAGCGCCGGAGCAGACCTGAAGCCACAGCGGCAACAGCCGAGGCGGTACCTACCTTGACTGCAGCCGCACCCACCGCCACGCCCGTGGCGGGCGACTCCCCCCGTGCCATTCTGGTTGGCGTTGATTTCGGGGGGCGATCCCATTTCGACGCAAGTCTCGACGAGTTGGCCTTGTTGGCCGAGTCAGCGGGCGACAACCCCGTCGCACGCGTCATTGCACGACGCAAGGCGCCTGACCCCGCGCTCTTTGTCGGCTCGGGCAAAGCCGACGAAATCAAGGCGCTTGTTCTCGGGCACCAAGCTGAAGCCGTGCTCTTCGATCAGGCCTTGTCGCCTGCCCAGCAGCGCAACCTGGAGCGCCACCTTGGCGTGGCCGTGGCCGATCGCACCATGCTGATCCTCGAGATCTTTGCGGCCCGCGCACAAAGCCACGAAGGCAAGCTGCAAGTGGAGTTGGCTCGCCTTCAGTACCTGTCGACACGCCTGGTGCGCCGCTGGAGCCACCTGGAGCGGCAGCGGGGTGGTATCGGCAACCGTGGCGGCCCGGGCGAAGCGCAGATCGAGCTTGACCGCCGCATGATTGGCGAGCGCATCAAGACGGTGAAAGAGCGGCTCGTGCGCGTCAAGCGCCAGCGCGGCACGCAGCGCAAGTCGCGCGAACGCAGTGGCACGTTCCGTGTTTCGCTGGTGGGCTACACCAACGCCGGCAAGTCGACCTTGTTCAATGCACTGGTCAAGTCACGCGCTTATGCCGCCGACCAGTTGTTTGCCACGCTCGATACCACCACGCGCCAGCTCTACCTTGAAGATGTTGGCCGCTCGGTGTCTTTGTCTGACACCGTGGGCTTCATCCGCGATCTGCCGCACAAGCTGGTGGAGGCCTTCGAGGCCACCTTGCAGGAAGCCGCCGAAGCCGATTTGCTGCTGCATGTGGTCGACGCCGCCAGTCCGGTCCTCGACGAGCAGATGGCCGAAGTACAGCGTGTGTTGCGCGACATCGGCGCCGATGGCATCCCGCAAATCCTGGTCTACAACAAGCTTGATAATCTCGCCGAATCGCAGCGCCCGCAGGTGGCTAGCGACGTACTGGAGCTGGATGCCGGCGTGCGTGTGCAGCGAGTGTTTGTGAGCGCCTTGCATGGCACGGGTTTGATTGAACTGCGGCGCCTGCTGTCGGCCGCGGTGATGGCCAACCAGTCCACCAACTTGAACCCCGCCGAGATGGCCTCACCTCCTGCTTCGCTGGAAGATTCCCCCGATGACACTTTCGATTCGGCGCACAGAAGACAACTCTGACACCTCCATGACCATGAGCGTTACCCCTCCCAAGCCTGCAGGCTTTGCTGCGCGGGCATCCGACGTGGCAACCGCCGTGTGGGCCTTGATCGGCAGCCTGGGTCTGACGGCACGCCGTCGCCTGAGCCGACACCCCGAGATCGTTTTGAACACCGGGGGGCGCGGCGACGGCCCTCCCGATCTCGACGAGCTCTGGCGTGATTTCAACCGCAAGCTCACCGGACTTTTCGGCGGCAAGGGCGGGCAACGCCCCAATGGAACGGGCGGCGGTGGCACCGGCGGCCCGAATTTCCAACCCGACATGAAGAGCGCCGGCATTGGCATCAGCCTGGTCGCGGGTGTGGTGGTGACGATCTGGGCGGCCAGCGGCTTCTTCATCGTGCAAGAAGGCCAGCAGGCGGTGGTGACATCGTTCGGCAAATACAGCCACACGGTCGACGCCGGTTTCAACTGGCGCTTTCCGTACCCCTTCCAGGGTAACGAGGTGGTGGCCGTCACGCAGCTTCGTTCGGTTGAAGTCGGTCGCAACACGGTGGCGCAGGCCACCGGCTTGCGCGAGTCTTCGATGCTGACCAAAGACGAAAACATCGTCGATATTCGCTTCACGGTGCAGTACCGGTTAAAAGACGCACGCTCCTACCTGTTCGAAAACAAGAGCCCCGACGAAGCCGTGGTTCAGGCCGCCGAGTCGGCGGTGCGCGAGATCGTCGGCAAGAGCAACATGGACTCGGTGCTTTACGAACAGCGAGACGAGATCTCCAGCCAGCTGATGAAGTCGGTGCAGGTGCAGTTGGACCGGCTTAACACCGGCATCCTGGTCGTCAACGTCAACGTGGGCAGCGTCCAGGCGCCTGAGCAGGTGCAGGCCGCGTTCGACGACGCTTTCCGCGCCGGCGCTGACCGCGAAAAGGCCAAGAACGAAGGCCAGGCCTACGCCAACGACGTGATCCCCAAAGCAAGAGGCAGCGCCGCGCGCCTCAACGAAGAAGCCGAGGCCTACAAGGCGCGCGTGGTGGCACGGGCCGAGGGTGATGCGCAACGTTTCAACCGCGTGCTGGCCGAGTACCAGAAGGCCCCGAGTGTCACGCGTGACCGCATCTACATCGACACCATGCAGCAGATCTATTCCAGCGTGAGCAAGGTGATGGTCGACAGCCGCGCCAACTCCAACCTGCTGTACCTGCCGCTGGACAAGCTGATCCAGCAGTCCGCCGCTTCGCCAGCGCCAGGCGCTGTACCGGCCCCCCCGGTGCCTGAACCGAGCTCTGTCGGCTCAGGCAATGCAGACACCCGCTTGCGCGACGGCCAACGCAGCCGCGACCGCGACGCACGTTGAGACTGGGCCATCAAAATCATGAATCGAATCGGAACTATCGCGATCGGCGTCATCTTGGTGCTGATGCTGGTGTACTCCACGCTGTTCATCGTCGACCAGCGTCAGTTTGCAGTGATCTACGCGCTGGGCGAGATCAAGGAAGTGATCGCTGAGCCGGGCCTCAAGTTCAAGCAGCCCCCGCCGTTGCAAAACGTGGTCTTCCTCGACCGCCGTGTGCAAACGCTCGACAGCCCGGAGACCCGTCCCATCTTCACTGCAGAGAAGAAGAGCCTGGTGATCGACTGGTTGGTGAAGTGGCGTGTCACCGACCCGCGCCAGTTCATCCGCAACAACGGCACCGACATGCGCAACGTGGAGGCGCGTCTGAGCCCCATCGTGCAAGGGGCTTTCAACGAAGAAGTGACCAAGCGCACGGTGCAGGCCATGCTCTCCACCGACCGTGAAAACGTGATGCAGGGCGTGCGCACCCGGCTGGCTGACGAGGCCAAGGCATTTGGTATCGACATCATTGACGTGCGCATCAAGCGCGTCGACTTCTCCGCCAACATCACCGGTTCGGTGTACGGGCGCATGGAGTCTGAGCGCAAGCGCGTGGCCAACGAGTTGCGCTCCACTGGTTTTGCCGAGGCCGAAAAGATTCGCGCCGATGCCGAACGTCAACGCGAAGTGATCCTGGCCGACGCTTACCGCGATGCCCAAAAGATCAAAGGCGATGGCGATGCCAAGGCCTCCGCTCTGTATGCAGATGCTTTTGGCCGTGACCCGCAGTTCGCCAAGTTCTACCGCAGCCTGGAGGCGTACCGAACGAGCTTCCAGAGCCGTTCTGACGTGATCGTGGTCGACCCTTCCAGCGAATTCTTCCGGGCGATGCGAGGTGAGGGTGGCGGTGCGCCCGGCGCCAAGAAGTGACCAGGCGGCAGCGCGATCATGGAGTTTCTGTGGGGCGCGCTGGCGTTGATGCTCGTCATCGAGGGTGCGTTGCCCTTTCTGAGCCCGGACGCATGGCGCAAGGTGTTTGAGCGCGCCATCCAGCTGAGCGATGGGCAGATCCGCTTCGTCGGCCTGAGCAGCATGATCGTCGGGCTGGTGGCCCTGCTGCTGCTCTGGCCGTAGCGCAGGCCCGGCGGCCGACGCAGGCCGGTACAATCTCGTTTTTAATCCCCCGGTCATCCACATGTCGTCTGCTTGGCTGCTGCCCGAGCACATCGCTGACGTCCTGCCTGCGCAGGCCAGGCGCATCGAGGAACTCCGTCGCGACCTGCTTGACGGGGCTCGGGGTTACGGGTTCGAACTGGTCATGCCTCCCTTGCTGGAGCACATCGAGTCGCTGCTCTCCGGCACCGGCCGTGAGCTTGACCTCAAAACCTTCAAGCTCGTTGACCAGCTCAGTGGCCGCACGCTGGGCGTGCGCGCCGACACCACCTCGCAAGTCGCCCGAATCGACGCCCACCTCCTCAACCGTCACGGCGTGACTCGGCTCTGTTACTGCGGCCCGGTGCTCCACACGCGCCCGGATGGTTTGCACGGCACACGCGAGCCGCTGCAGTTCGGTGCCGAGATCTACGGCCATGCCGGTCTCGAGGCCGACCTGGAAGTCCAGGAGCTGGCGCTCGATTCTCTGCAACAAGCGGGTGTGACCTCGCTCACCCTCGACATGGGCGACGCACGCATTGTTCGCGGCCTGTTGGCTGGCTTGGCCGTTGACGCATCGACGGTGGCGCAGATCTACGCTGCGCTCGCAGCCAAAGACCAGGCGGCGATGGAAGCCCTGTCGGCGCAGTTTCCGGAGCCGACCCAGGAGGGGCTGCGCGCCTTGCTTCGGCTTTACGGTGGCGAAGATGTTTTGCAAGCGGCGCAAAGCGTCTTGCCCGCCCACCCGCTGATCAGGGCTGCGCTCGACGACCTGGCCTGGCTCGCTCAACATCTGCGGCTGGCTTACCCCGATGTCCGCATCGGCTTCGACCTCGCCGATCTGAGCGGTTATGCCTACTACAGCGGCGCTCGCTTTGCCGTCTATGCGGCGGGCTCCAGCGATGCAGTGGTTCGCGGCGGCCGTTATGACGAAGTCGGCGCGGTTTTCGGTCGCAATCGCCCGGCCGTCGGTTTCAGCATGGACCTGAAGCAGCTCGTGCAGCTCACGCCTCAGCGTGTCATGCGCCCGGCGATTCGTGCCCCCTGGGGTGAAGACGCAGGCCTGCGAGCGGCCATTCGCCGCTTGCGCGAGCAGGGCGAATCGGTGGTGTGCATCCTGCCGGGGCATGAGCACGAAGGCGAAGAGTTCGCTTGTGATCGCGAGTTGACCGCAACCAACGGCCAATGGCTCGTGCGCGCGCTCTGACCCCACCAACCCATTTTCAAAGCAACGGATTTACAGCAATGCAACAGATGCGCAGCGGCCACAACGTGGTCGTGGTGGGCACCCAGTGGGGTGACGAAGGCAAGGGCAAGGTCGTCGACTGGCTGACTGATCACGCCCAGGCCGTGGTGCGTTTCCAGGGCGGCCACAACGCGGGCCACACGCTCGTCATCAAGGGCGTGAAGACGGCCTTGCAGCTGATCCCTTCGGGGATCATGCGCGATGGCGTGAAGTGCTACATCGGCAATGGCGTCGTGGTCGACCCGAGCCACTTG
>NZ_JANOCG010000625.1:0-3912 GCF_031412075.1 Rhizobacter sp. | reverse complement strand
TGAGTGATGTCCATGGGTGCGGAGGTCGGGTGAATCGGGCCGCGCACGAGAGCGCAGGGGCGCTGCGAGATACTCTCGAAGCATTATGGCGATGATCGCAGACAAGCTCCAACAAGTGCGCGCTCGCATCGCGCAGGCCTGTGCAGCATCGCAACGGCCCGTGCAAAGCGTCACGTTGCTAAGCGTAAGCAAAACTTTCAGCCCCCAAGCTGTGCGTGAAGCCTTTGCGGCCGGCGAGCGCTGCTTCGGTGAGAACTATGTGCAAGAAGGTGTCGACAAGATCGCTGCGCTCGCCGACTTGCGCACGCAGATCGAGTGGCACCTCATCGGCCCCTTGCAAAGCAACAAGACGCGCGTGGTGGCCGAACACTTCGACTGGGTGCACAGCGTGGAGCGCCTGAAGATCGCCGAGCGCTTGAACGAACAACGGCCCACGCACCTGCCTCCGCTACAGGTGTGCCTGCAGGTCAACATCAGCGGCGAAGCCAGCAAGAGCGGCGTGGCGCCGGGTGAGGTGCCCGCTTTGGCCCGCGCGGTGGCGGCGTTGCCCAGGCTGCGATTGCGCGGGCTGATGGCCATCCCCGAGCCCGACACCGGCGCCGCACCCCACCGCGCGCTGCGCGAGCTGCTCACTCAGTTGCAGGCCGAGGGCCTGGTGCTCGACACCTTGTCGATGGGCATGAGCGCCGACCTCGAGACCGCCATCGCCGAAGGGGCCACCCTGGTGCGTGTGGGCACGGCCATTTTTGGCGGGCGCTGACGAGTATTTAGCGGTTTCGGTGGGTCAGTTTGGTGATTAATCCAAGTTGCAAACAGATACCTTAGCGACTTGTTCAGCAGCCACCCCCACTGCCATGCCCCCGTCCCAAGCTCGTTTGCCGTCGCCCTACCGCCCTGAAACCGAGGTGCTGGCCAGCCTTCTGCAACCGCTGGCCGGCCAGCTCGACTGGCCCGCCGCGATGCAGACCGCCCGGCCGTGGGTGCAGGCGGTGCGCGACAAACCAGCGCCGTTCTGGGCCATGGAGTCGCTGTTGCGCGAGTACCCGATCTCGAGCGCCGAGGGCCTGGCGCTGATGCGCCTGGCTGAAGCGCTGCTGCGTGTGCCCGACACCGAAACCGCCGTCGCCCTCACTGCCGACCAGCTCGGCAAGGCCTCGTTCGACGGCAGCAGCGGTGGGCCGCACAAGATGCTGGCGGCGCTCTCTGCGAGCGCGATCACGATGTCGAAGAAGTTCCTGCCCGACGCACAAGGCGAGAGCGGCCTGCTCCAGCGCCTGGGCGCGCAGACGGTGGTGGCCGCGACGGTGCGCGCCATTCAATTGTTGGGGCGGCAGTTTGTGCTCGGGCGCTCGATTCAGGAGGCGATGAAAGAAGCCGACTCGGCGCGTGGCCAGCAAAGTGCGCTGCGCTTCAGCTACGACATGCTGGGCGAAGGCGCGCGCACCGAGGCCGATGCGCAGCGCTACCTGGCGTCGTATCTGAACGCCATCGACTCGATCGCGGGCGGGCGTGTAGCCGCGCAACCGATGGGCGCCGACGGCATCTCGATCAAGCTGAGCGCCCTCTTCTCGCGCTACGAAGACGCCCAGCGCGAACGTGTGTTCAACGACTTGTTGCCGCGTGTGTGGCAACTCATCGAGCGTGCCGCGCAGGCCAACATCAACCTCACCATCGACGCCGAAGAAAGCGACCGCCTGGAGCTGTCACTCGATGTGCTGGACGCATTGGCCGAGCGCATCGCCACCCACTTTCCGCAATGGCGCGGCTTCGGCCTGGCAGTACAGGCCTACCAGACACGCGCCTTGCACGTGGTGGACGAAGTGGCGCGCATCGCCCGCCGCCACGGCCTGCGTTTCATGGTCCGCCTGGTCAAGGGCGCGTATTGGGACGGCGAGATCAAACGTGCGCAGGAGCTCGGCCTGAGCAGCTACCCCGTGTTCACTCACAAGCACCACACCGACATCGCCTACCTCGCTTGCGCGCAGGCGCTGATCGCGCAGGCCGACGTGATCTACCCGCAGTTCGCGACCCACAACGCCGGCACCATCGCCGCCATCTTGCAGATGGCCAAGCGGCACAACGCGGCCTTCGAGATGCAGCGCCTGCACGGCATGGGCGAGGGTGTGTACCGCGAGGTGATGAAAGACGCCAGCATCCCTGTGCGCGTCTACGCCCCGGTGGGCGAGCACCGCGACCTGTTGGCCTACCTGGTGCGCCGGCTGCTGGAAAACGGCGCCAACTCGTCTTTCGTGCACCAGCTCACCGACGAAGCGGTGGATGTGGATCTGCTGCTTGCCTCACCGCTGCAGCCAGCCGACGCGCCTTCGCTCGCTTTGCCGCAAGCGCTTTACGGCCCCGGCCGCGCCAACTCGCGAGGTGTCGACCTGGCCTGTGTGGCCGAACGTGCGCCGCTGGAGCAGGCCGTGCAATCCACCCGCATCGACCCCGTGCCGCTGGCGACGCCGAACGGTGTGGCGGAAGCCATGGCCCGACTCCATACCGGCTTTGCTGCCTGGAACCACACGCCGCTCGCCGAGCGTGCCGCCGTCTTGCGCCGCGCGGCCGATGCACTCGAGCTGCGCCTGCCCGAGTTCTGCGGCCTGCTGGTCAAGGAAGCGCACAAGACCCTCGGCGACTGTGTGGCCGAAGTGCGTGAGGCCGTGGACTTTTGCCGCTACTACGCCGACCAGGCCGAGCTGCGGCTCGCACCCCACACCCTGCCCGGCCCCACCGGCGAGAGCAACGAACTGCGCCTGCACGGCCGGGGGGTGTTCGTTTGCATCAGCCCGTGGAATTTCCCGCTTGCCATCTTTGCCGGCCAAGTGGTGGCCGCGCTCGTGGCCGGCAACAGCGTGGCCGCCAAACCGGCCGAACAAACACCCGCCGTGGCACAACGCATGGTCGCCTTGCTGCACGACGCCGGTGTGCCGACCGACGCCCTCGCGCTGCTGCACGGCCCGGGCGAGACCATCGGCGCCGCGCTGGTGGCCCACACCCACACGGCCGGTGTGTGTTTCACCGGCTCCACGGCGGTGGCCAAGATCATCAACCGCACACTCGCGGCCAAAGACGGCCCCATCGTGCCGCTGATCGCCGAAACCGGCGGCATCAACGCGATGGTGGTCGACAGCAGCGCGCTGCCCGAGCAAGTGACCGACGCGGTGGTGCAAAGCGCCTTCCGCTCGGCCGGCCAGCGCTGCTCGGCGCTGCGCCTGCTGTGTGTGCACGAAGGCATTGCCGACGGCGTGATCGAGATGATCCGTGGCGCACTCAGCGAGCTGCGGGTCGACGACCCGGCGCTGCTGGCCACCGACGTCGGCCCGGTGATCGACGACGAGGCGTTCGAGGGCATCAACCGCCACGTCGCCCGCCTGCGCCAAGAGGCGGTGCTGATCGGCAGCGCACCCGCGAGCACCGCCGTGCCGCGCCTGGTCACACCCATCGCCTTCGAGCTGCCACGCATCAGCGACGTGAAGCAGGAGATCTTCGGACCGGTGCTGCACGTGGTGCGCTGGGGTGGCGACGTGAACGAGGTGGTGAACCAGATCAACGCCCTCGGCTACGGCCTCACGCTGGGCTTGCAGACGCGCATCGACAGCCGCGCCCAGCGCCTGGCGCTGGCCGCTCGCATTGGCAACGTCTACGTCAACCGCAACATGATCGGCGCGGTGGTCGGTGTGCAGCCCTTCGGCGGCGAAGGCCTCTCGGGCACCGGCCCCAAGGCCGGCGGGCCGCACTACCTCTCCCGCTTCTGCGCCGAACAGACGCTCACCATCAACACCGCCGCAGCGGGCGGCAACGCCGCCCTGCTGGCGGGCCTGCCGGCCTGACGATCACGCGGTGTGCTGGTAGCGGTGCTCCTGCGTCTGGCCGCCATACCCATAGGCGCTGGCTCGCAGGTCGGCCACGTGC
>NZ_JANOCG010000624.1:0-2646 GCF_031412075.1 Rhizobacter sp. | reverse complement strand
CATGGCGATGGTCAACCTGCCCACGGCGGGCGTCGACTACCACGTGCCTTTCGGCGGGCGCAAAGGCTCGAGCCACGGCCCGCGCGAGCAGGGGCGTTATGCCGCGGAGTTCTACACCACCGTCAAGACGGCCTACACCTTGGCTTGAGGAGCTCAGTTTGTCGAAGAAAAACCTTCCAAAGAATCCGTTCGGGCTGAGCCTGTCGAAGCCGGCGTGCACCTCGTTGCAAGCACTTCGACAAGCTCAGTGCGAACGGACCAAAGAGTTCCCCAACCGTTGACATCAAGCCCCAAGAAGAAAACCGATTTCACCGCGTGGCGCCAAGACCACCCACCTCCAATTCACAACAGCTAGAGGAGACATCTCAATGAAGAAACTGCAACGACGTACCCTGTTCGCGGCCATGGCCGCCGCATCGCTGGCGGGCACCTGGCCGCTGAGCGTGCTGGCCCAGAAGAAGATCGTTCTGGGCTTCAGCCAGATCGGCGCCGAAAGCGAATGGCGCACCGCCAACAGCGAGTCGATCAAGTCGGCCGCCAAGGAAGCTGGCATCGAACTCAAGTTTTCCGATGCCCAGCAAAAGCAGGAGAACCAGATCAAGGCCATCCGCAGCTTCATCGCGCAGAAGGTCGACGTGATCGCCTTCTCGCCGGTGGTCGAATCGGGCTGGGGCACGGTGCTGCGTGAGGCCAAGGCGGCCAAGATCCCGGTGATCCTGTCCGACCGCGCGGTCGATGAAAAAGACACCAGCCTGTGGGTCTCGTTCATGGGCTCCGACTTCGTGGAAGAGGGCCGCAAGGCCGGCCGCTGGCTGGTCGACAAGATGAAGGGCCAGGCCGGCCCGGTCAACATCGTCGAGCTGCAAGGCACGGTGGGCTCGGCGCCTGCGATCGACCGCAAGAAGGGCTTCGAGGAAATCATCAAGGCCGACCCCAAGTTCAAGGTGATCCGCTCGCAGACCGGCGACTTCACCCGCGCCAAGGGCAAGGAAGTGATGGAAGCCTTCCTGAAGGCCGAGGGCAAGAAGATCAACGTGCTCTATGCGCACAACGATGACATGGCGATCGGCGCCATCCAGGCCATCGAAGAAGCCGGCATGAAGCCCGCGAAAGACATCACCATCATCTCGATCGACGCGGTGAAGGGCGCCTTCGAAGCCATGATCGCCGGCAAGCTGAATGTGTCGGTCGAGTGCAGCCCGCTGCTCGGCCCGCAGCTGATGACGGCGGTGAAAGACCTGGTCGCCGGCAAGACCATCCCCAAGCGCATCGTCACCGAGGAGGGCATCTTCCCGATGGAAGTGGCCGCCAAGGAATTCCCCAAGCGCAAGTACTGAGTACAGATCCCGAGACCGATCGGTTCGGCCCACGAAGCCGGGGCGGTGGTGCCGGGGCTTGCGACCGCAGGCCCCGGTGGTCACCTGCCCGATCCATCCACAAGAACGGAGACAAGACATGCAGAAGCTTCACACATTCATCGCGGCCGTCATCGTTGGGCTGGCCGGGCTGCTGCCCGCGGCCCAGGCGCAAGACAAGGGCACCATCGGCATCTCGATGCCCACCAAGTCATCGGCCCGCTGGATCTCCGACGGCGCCAGCATGGTCAAGTACTTCCAGGCCAAGGGCTACAAGCCTGACCTGCAGTACGCGGATGACGACATCCCCAACCAGCTCGCGCAGATCGAAAACATGATCACCAAAGGCTCGAAGGTGCTGGTGATCGCCGCCATCGACGGCACCACCTTGTCAGACGCGCTGCAAAAGGCTGCCGACAAGGGCATCAAGGTCATTTCGTACGACCGGCTGATTCGCGGCTCGAAGAACGTCGACTACTACACCACCTTCGACAACTTCCAGGTGGGTGTGCTGCAAGCCGGCTCCATCGTCGACAAGCTCGGCCTTAAACAAGGCAAGGGCCCGTTCAACATCGAACTCTTCGGCGGTTCGCCCGACGACAACAACGCCTTCTTCTTCTACAACGGCGCCATGTCGGTGCTCGACCCCTACATCAAGAGCGGCAAGCTCGTGGTGCGCAGCAAGCAGATGGGCATGGACAAGGTGGGCACCCTGCGCTGGGACGGCGCCGTGGCCCAGGCCCGCATGGACAACCTGCTGTCGGCCTTTTACAGCGGCCACCGTGTCGACGCGGTGCTGAGCCCGTATGACGGCTTGTCCATCGGCATCCTGTCGTCGCTGAAAGGCGTGGGCTACGGCACACCCAAACAACCCATTCCGGTGGTGAGCGGGCAAGACGCCGAGGTGCAGTCGGTCAAGTCGATGATGGCTGGCGAGCAGTACAGCACCGTGTTCAAGGACACGCGTGAACTGGCCAAGGTAACGGTCGATCTGGTCGACGCGGTTCTGGCCGGCAAGCAGCCCGTCATCAACGACACCAAGACCTACAACAACGGCGTGAAGGTCGTGCCTTCGTACCTGCTGAAGCCGGTGAGCGTGGACGCTTCCAACTGGAAGCCGGTGCTCATCGGCAGCGGGTACTACACCGAGGCGCAGGTCAAGTAATTCCAAGTGAGTGGTTCGAGCCAGCGTCCCCCAGCGCTGGTTCTTTTTTTTTGCCTCCGTTCGCACTGAGGTATCGAAGTGCAGCGCCGTGCACGGCTTCGAGACCTCAGCCCTAACGGCCGGGGC
>NZ_JANOCG010000623.1:0-11007 GCF_031412075.1 Rhizobacter sp. | reverse complement strand
CGCCTGCCCCGACTGTGGCAACGCCGATATCAGCTCGCTCGGCCGCGGCACCGAGCGGCTGGAAGAACAGCTCGCCGCCGCCCTGCCCGGCGCCCGCGTGGCCCGCATCGACGCCGACAGCACCAAGCTGAAGGGCGCGCTCGAAGCCCAGCTTTCGGCCGTGCACGCCGGCGAGGTCGACGTGCTGGTCGGCACGCAGATGATCGCCAAGGGCCACGACTTCCGCCGCATCACGCTGGTGGCCGCCGTGAGCCCCGACAGCGCCCTGTTCAGCAGCGACTTCCGCGCGCCCGAGCGCTTGTTTGCCCTGCTGATGCAGGCCGCGGGCCGCGCCGGGCGCGACGCCGCGCAGTCCGAGCGCAGCGAGATGTGGGTGCAGACCTGGCACCCCACGCACCCGCTTTACGGCGCGCTGCGCCAGCACGACTACGCGGCCTTTGCGGCCAGCCAGCTGAAAGAACGCGAGATGGCCGGCCTGCCGCCCTTTGCCCACCTCGCGCTGATGCGCGCCGAAGCCCGCACCGCCGAGGCGGCGCGCGACTTTCTGCAGGCCGCGGCCGAGCTCGCCGCGCAGATCCCCGGCGCTTCCGAGCTGCTGATCTACCCGGCCGTGCCCACCAGCGTGGCGCGGGTGGCCAACATCGAGCGCATGCAGATGCTGGTGGAAGCGAGCACTCGCGGTGCGCTGCAACGTGTGCTCACGCCGTGGGTGGCCGAGCTGCCTTCGTTGCGCAGCCAACACAAGGCGGTGTTGCGCTGGGCGCTGGACGTCGACCCGCTGGCGATCTGAGCTGAGGCTGCGCCGCCGAGAGCTCTTCAGGTTCAGACCCCATGCCGATGAAAAAATCCGCCCCCGCGGCCAACCCTGACGCCTGTGTGGCCTCGCTCAATGGTTGGCAACAACGCTACGTGCAGGCCCTGCGCGAAGCGGTGCTCAGCGCTGCGCCCTTGAGCGAAGTCATCAAGTGGGGCCACCTGGTGTACTTCTCGAACGGGCCGGCGAGGCTCATCCGTGCTGAAGAGGCGCGTGTGCTGTTTGGCTTCTGGCGGGGCCAGCGCCTGCGTGGCATCGAGCCTCGCCTGAAACCCGGCGGCACGTGCGAAATGGCGACCCGACCGCCCTGCCCCCTGCCTTGTAGATCACCCAACGGAACACGGCCATGACAAAAACTCCGCCCCAGTCAGACTACCTGCTCCTCTCACGCGGTCAATGGGACCCAGACAAACCGCCGGAAGAGATTCAAGCGGCGATCGACGCCTTCTACCTGTGGCATGAGCGGCTGGTCGCCGAAGGCAGGTTCAAACCCGGCCAACGGCTTGCGATAGACGGCAAGACGGTGTCGCGATCGGGCATCACGGACGGCCCCTACGCCGAGGCGAAAGAGGTTGTCGGTGGCTACTGGTTCGTGGTGGCCAGCAGCTTGCAGGAGGCGGCTGCCATCGCGGCCCAAAGCCCGTGCCTGGCTTGCGGCCTGGCGTACGAGATTCGCCCGATCGAGATCGAGCGCGCAAGCGCCTTCAGGGACAGCAACGAAACGCCGAGCCGTCCCCGCTGATTTCAGCAAACCATCATCCGCCCGGCCAAGCCCAAAGCCTAGCGACTGGCCACTCTCAGGTCAGCAAGCCCGGCACCTGCGTCACCAGCGCCTGGCGCTGGGTGGTGGCGCTGCCGAGCAGCGCGAAGCCGAGCAGCTGGCCGTCACCGCTCATGAAACGTGCGTCGCAGGCGTCGTCGGTCAGCGTCACGCTCCACGCGCCTGAGGCATCGAGCGGCGGTGGGCACACCACCGTCGGGCAGGCGGGAGTTTTCACGAGCACCGGCATCGCGGGGTAGAGCACGGGTGTCGGTGTGCCTGCGAGCGTGGCGGCGAGCGCACGGGCCTGCTGCATGATGGGCATCACATAGGGCAGCGTGTGCCCGGCCACCTCGGCACAGTCGCCCAGCGCATGCACGTTCGGCGCGCTGGTGGCGAGCAGCCGGTTGGTGACGATGCCGCGGTTGACCGCCAGCCCCGCCTCGCTGGCCAGCGCGGTACGCGCGCGCAGGCCGATGGCCGAGAGCACCAGGTCGGCCTGCAGCGTGCTGCCGTCGTTCAGCGTCACGATCAGGCCGGGCGCCGTGCGATCCACCGCTTGAGCCGACACGCCAAAACGGAAATGCGCGCCGGCCGCTTCGAGCCGCGCTTGAAGACGCTCGCTGGCCTCACGCGGCAGCAGACGGGGCAAGGCGCGGTCGGCCAGGTCGATCACGGTGGGAGCGATCTCGCGTGCCAGCAGGTCATTGGCAAACTCGCAACCGATCAGGCCACCACCGAGGATGGCGACCGTCTTCACGCCCTCGAGCCGTTCGGCGAAACGTGCGTAGTCGTCGAGGTCGTTGACCGACAGCACCGTGTCGGCGGCGTCGCCTTGCAGCGGCAGGCGGATCGGGTCGGCCCCCAGGGCCAGCACCAGGTCGCGGTAAGCGAGTGATTCGCCACCCGCGAGCCGCACGCTCTTGGCGCCGGTGTCGATGCCTTGCACCTCGGCCAGCGGCTTGATCGTGGCATTGAGCTCGGCCGCCATCTTGTCGGCGGCCTTCATCACCAACGTGGCGGCGGTCTTCTTGCCGGCCAGCGCGTTCGACAACATCGGCTTGGAATAAAACCCGGCGTGGTCGCGGCTCACGATGACCAGCGGCGTCTCCTTGTCGAGCTTGCGGAACTCGCGGGCGAGCGTGTAGCCGGCCAGGCCGGTGCCGAGGATGACGAGGGGGAGGGGCATGGTCTGCGTTTCCGTTGAGGTCAGGCGCCCCACGACGACGCGGGTGGCGCGCAAGCCTAACTCAGAGCAGGCCCAGAAAAGACAGGCAAAGAAAAGACGGGCTGCGCTCACGCGCGGCCCGCCCAATGAGCCACAGCATTCAGGGAGGGAGGGAGGAGGGAGCTGTGACCCGGAAAAATAGTACGCCCAGGCCCAGCCAGCGTCTGTAGGAAAAACCGCCGTTTTGGCGATTCGTACGCGCGTGCCGCAAACCGCTTCGGCCGCCGCGAACAGCGTTTCGCGCCTCGCCGGCCACGCTTTGTCTCATGCCGCTGTGGCGGCGCACGCGGCGGCCCGAAAGTCACCTCCAACGCCACCACCGCTTGCGGCCCCCGACATGAACACCCGCCCCACCCCGATCGGCTTTGCCACCATGATGATCCGCGCCCAACGCCGCCACAACGCACGCTGCGCCGCGCCTGCCTATACAGTGCAGCCATCACCCCCCCGACCGACCCGGTCGCGCCAGGAGCCGAGATGCCCGCCTCACGTTTTGCCGCCACCCCCCGCCGCTGGTTCGGCCGCCTCTGGTGGCTGATTGATGCCACCCGCCGCACGCTGTTCAACCTGGTCTTCTTGTTGATCGTGGTGGCGGTCATCGTGGCCATCGCCACCAGCGGCCCGGCCAAGCTCGAAGACAACACCGCCCTGGTGCTCAACCTGCGTGGCCCGCTGGTCGAACAACACCCCGCCGGCATGCGCGACGCGGCCCTGGCCCAGCTGAGCGGTGACGCACAACGCAGCACCCAGCTGCGCGACGTGCTGACGGTGCTCGACGCCGCAGCCATGGACCCGAAGATCACCCGCGCCGTGCTGGTGCTCGATGACTTCAAGGGCGGCGGCCTGGCCGGCCTGCGTGAAGTGGCGGCCGCGTTGCAGCGCTTTCGTGCCAGCGGCAAGCAGGTGGTGGCCTGGGGCGCTGGATACGACCAACGCCAGTACTACCTGGCCGCGCACGCCGACGAGGTGTTGTTGCACCCGATGGGCTTCGTCTTCATGCAAGGCTACGGCCGCTACCAGAATTACTACCGCGAAGTGCTCGACAAGGCGGGCGTCACGGTCAACCTGGTGAAGGTCGGCAGCTACAAGAACTTTGGTGAGCCTTTCACCGCCACCGGCCCGTCGCCCGAGTCGATCGAGTCCAATGGCTTTCTCTACAACGCGCTGTGGGCCTCTTACACCGACGGTGTCGAAAAAGCACGCAAGCTGCCCTTCGGCAGCGTGATGGCCATGATCAACGAGCTGCCGCAACGCCTCACTGCGGCCGGCGGCGACGCAGCCAAGCTGTCGCTGGACAGCAAGCTCGTCGATGGCCTCAAGACCCGCGACGAGCTGCGCCAGATGATGATCGAGCGCGGTGCCAAAGACCCCGAAGGCAAGACCTTCCGCCAGGTGTCGTTCGACAACTACCTGGCACGGCAAAAGCCGCAGTACGTCGGCGACGCCATCGGTGTGGTGGTGGCCGAAGGCGAGATCGTCGACGGCAATGCACCGGCCGGCACGGTGGGGGGTGCGTCCACCGCCGAGTTGATCCGCAAGGCGCGCGACGACAAGAGCGTCAAGGCGCTGGTGCTGCGCGTCAACTCCCCCGGCGGCTCGGCCTTCGGCTCCGAGCTGATCCGCCGCGAGCTGGAGCTCACCCGCGCCGCCGGCAAGCCGGTGGTGGTGTCGATGGGCGACCTGGCGGCTTCAGGTGGCTACTGGGTCTCGATGTCGTCAGACGAAGTGATGGCCGACCCCGGCACCATCACCGGCTCGATCGGTGTGTTTGCCTTGCTGCCGAGCGCCGACAAGGCGCTCGAGAAGATCGGCGTGCGCACCGCCGGTGTCACCACCACCTGGCTGGCCGGCGCCGGCGACCCGCGCCTGCCACCCGACCCGCGCTTCACGGCCGTGTTGCAGATCGCCATCAACCAGATCTACGCCGACTTCACCAACAAGGCGGCGCTGGCGCGCAAGACCACGCCCGACAAGATCGACGCCGTGGCGCAAGGCCGGGTGTGGACCGGCACGCAAGCCAAGGAGCGCGGCCTGGTCGACACGCTGGGCGGCTACCACGAAGCGCTCAAGTCGGCCGCCACGCGCGCCAAGCTGGCCGACGACGCGCGGGTGGTCTACATCCAGCCGGAGCCGGGCCGTGCCGAGCGCCTGCTGGAGCTGCTGGGGGCCCAGGCGCTGCAGTCGCTGGTGGCGCGCTTCGACCTGCAACTCACTCCAATCGGCGTGCCCGGGCAGCTCGTGCAGGAGGCCCGGCAGGAGCTGGGCTGGCTGGTGGACATCACCGACAAGCGCAAACCGTTTTCGGCGATCACGCACTGTTTGTGCGGGCAGCCGTAAGGGGAGAAACCGCTTCAGTTCAACGCCACCACGTGCCCTTGTTTCGGGTCGACACGGCCCGAAACAAGGGCATCGATCAGGTGGCGTGCATCGGCGAAACCGCTGTGCGGCACCACCTGCATCCACGGGTTCTTGGCGTCGCTCACCCGTTGAATGAACGCCAGCTGCGCCGCGTTGAAACGGCGCGTGACTTCAGCCGCACCCCAGTCGGCGTTGCGCTTCTTGATCTGGTACGGCGCGAAATAGGGTTGTGGCTTGGGGCCGGCCAAGGTCTGCACATCCTGGCTGAGGTGCTCGTGTGACTGCGCCGAGCCGGCGTAGCAGTCGTGCACCAGCGAAGCCCCAAAGTGCTCGTGCACTCGGCGGCGCAAGCTCACGTCACCCGAGAAGTCGACATACAGCGTGGGCACCTTCGCATCGAGCGACTCCACCGCGTCGTAGGGGACGCTACCTTGGTAGCAGCCCAGGCCATCGACAAACGTCTTGTTGCCCGCCGAGGTGATGCCCACCACCCGCACCCCCGGCTGGTCTTGCAGGCAGAAGACGGTGCCGTAGGCCGTCTTGCTGGACGCGCTCGACACCACCACCTGGCTGGCGCCGAAGAAGCCGTTGTCTTGCAGAAAGTCGGCCAGCATGAACGAGGTGATGAACAGCGGGCGCAACAGCATCTGGTGGCTCTCGTGCTCCTGGCGGTAGGCCGCATCGGTGGCGGTGCGCTGGTAATGGTTGTAGGCCGAGGTGAGCTCCAGGCGGTGCGGTGTGCCGTCGTAGAAACCGCGCTCGCTCACACGCACCGGCTGCACCACCAGGTGGCTCGCGATGGGCCAGAAGCCGTAGAAACGTTCGCCCACGTCGACGCCGTCGACGGTCGACGTCACCACCTCGGCAAAGCCCCACGCGGGCATGTGGCCCCAGCCTGCTTCGGCGCCGGGGAAGAAGCTCCAGTAGCGCAGGTGTGGCACCTCGCCGAACGCGGCGTAGGTGATATTGTTCGCCGTCAATGCGAGGCGGTCGATTCTCAGCAGGGCCTCGCCAGGCTTGATCCCGGCCAAATTCGAGACCACCACGCGGGTGTTGTCGAGCGCGGTCTTGTCGGTTTGCAAACGGATCAGCACGCCCATGAACAGTCTCTTTCGTGTGGGGTCACAGTGCACAAAATGTATGTCGCGGGCAGCGTGAGCGGGTTCGGATACTGATGCGATGGTGACCCCTCACCCGGCAGCCAAGGCCAAGCCTCTCAAACGTCCCACGCAGGCCCGCGCCAAGTTCACCGTGCAGGCCATCTTTGATGCCTTTGTTCGGATCTGGCAGCGCGACGGCTGGGCCCGCCTGACCACCCGGGCGGTGGCACTCGAAGCCGGCATCGCGGTTGGCACGCTGTACGACTACTTCCCCAACAAGGCGGCGCTGCAGTCGGGCTATGTGCGCCACTGCATCGAGACGCTGGTGCACGCCGTGGATGAGCTGGCGGCGCAGCCCGCGTCGCTGACATGGCGCGAGCGCATCCAGCGGCTGGTGCGGCTGGCCTGCGGTGCGCACGGCAACCCCTTGGCGTGGTTCCACCCCGACATGCTGGCACTCGAGCCCGAGGTCGCCGAGCCCAAGCACCAGCGCCGCGCCCATGAAGAGCTGGCCGCCATGTGGCAGCGGGTGTTCGACGCCTGCACCGACCTGCCCCAGCGGCCCTCGCCCGAGACTGTGCGCGCCTTGCACCTGGCCGTGTGGGGCGGGCGGCGTTACGCGATGCTGGTGGGGCTGGATGCCGAGGAGATGCGGCAGTGGGCGGGCGAGATGGAGCGCCTGGTGTTCGCTGCCGTGTTGTCAACCGGCCTGGATGCCCAGGCCCCAGGCCAGCAGTGAGAAGGTGACAAACGCGAGCACCGTGCTGGCCATGATGATGCGCGCCACCCGGCCGTTGTCGGCACCGTAACGTTCGGCCAGCAGCGACACATTGCTCGCGCTCGGCAGCGCGGCGGCGAGCATCAGCACGCTGAGCCCGAACTCGGGCACCGGCACACCGGCCGCACGCAGCAGCAGCCCCACGCTCAACACCAGCAGCGGGTGCACAAAGAGCTTGATCAGCGCGACCGGCAGGTACTGCGAGGTGGGCGTGCGGGTGTGCACGTGCTGGCCGGCACGCCACAACACCGCGCCGATGGTGAACAGCGCCACCGGCGTGGCCGCGTCGCCCAACATCTTGACGATCTGCGCCAGCGGCCCGGGTAGCGTGAGGCCTGTGGCCGCCGATGCCGCGCCCAGGCCGATGGCCCAGGGCAGCGGGTTGCTCATGGCACCGCGCAGCGAGCGCAACACGGTGGTGAGGGTGCTGTCGTGAGGCGCCGCGTCGTCGCCATGCCAGGCTTGCGCCAGAGCAATGCACAGCGAACTGGTGAGAAACAGGTCGACCAGGATGGTGCCAATCACCGGCCCGGCGGCACGCTCACCCAGCAGCGCCACCAGCAGCGGCACGCCCATGAAACCGGTGTTGGGGAAGGCGGCGACGAGCGCACCGAAGGCGGCGTTTTTCATGTCCACGCCCTTTTGCGAATCGGCGCGGCGCAGCGTGACCGCCACGGTGAAAAACACCACCAGCAGCGCGCACAGCGCATACACGCCGATCAACGACGGGTTGATCAGCTGCGCAAACGGCATGCTCGCGCCGAAGCGAAACAGCATGCAGGGCAGCGCAAAAAACAGCACGAAGGCGTTGAGCCCCGGAATGGCCGCTTCGGGGAGCACACGGCGCTGCGCGGCAAGGTAGCCGCACAACACCAGCGCAAAAAAAGGAATCGTGACCGCGAGGATCGCCTGCATGGGCAGCGAGTATCGCCGCCATGCCGAGGGGTTTCATGTCCGGCGCCGGGCCGCCCCAAGCCGGACGACGCCCCTTGGGGGCAGGAGCGCAGCGACTGGGGGGCCTCAAATCATCTGGCCGCCTGAGACTTCGATGCGCTGGGCGTTGACCCAGTGGCTGCCGGGTGACAACAGCGCCGCAATGGCACCGCCAATGTCATCGGGCTGACCCACACGGCCGAGCGCCGTCTGCGACGCGATGGCCGCGTTGAGCTGCGCGTTGTCGCGCACAGCGCCGCCACCAAAATCGGTCTCGACGGCACCGGGCGCCACGGTGTTGACGCTGATGCCACGCGCGCCGAGCTCCTTGGCCTGGTAGCGCGTGAGCACTTCGATGCCGCCCTTCATCGCGGCGTACGCGGCATAGCCCGGCAGTGCAAAGCGCGTCAGGCCCGACGACACATTGACGATGCGCCCGCCATCGTTGAGCAGCGGCAAGAGGGCCTGCGTCAGGAAATAGGGGCCCTTGAGGTGAACGTTCATCAGCTCGTCGAACTGCGCTTCGGTCGTTTCGGCAAAGCTGGCGTGGTGGCCCATGCCGGCGTTGTTGACGATCGCATCGAAGCGCTCGCGCTGCCAGTGCTGCGCCAAGGCGCGCTTCACCTGCTCAGCAAAGTCGCGGAAGCCGCGGCTGTCGCCCACGTCGAGCGCGAGTGCGACGGCACGGCGGCCCCTGTGCTCGATCTGCGCGACGACCGCCGCGGCCTCGGCGGCGTTGTGGCGGTAGGTGAGGATCACGTCGGTGCCTTGGGCGGCCAGTGCCAGCGCGGCGCTCTTGCCGAGCCCGCGGTTGCCGCCGGTGATCAGTGCGATGGAAGGTGTGTTCATGAGATGCCTCTGCTCAAAGTGGGTTGCGATGAGGGCACTTTATTGATCCAATTCCCGCAGATAAACCGCCACAAACTGATTAGTTTGTTCATCTCATGAGAACAATCGAAGGCCTGCAAATCTTTGTGCGGGTGGCCGAGTTGAGCAGCTTCACCCAGGCCGCCGAACAGTTGAGCCTGCCCAAGGCGCGCGTCTCGACCGCCGTGCAGCAGCTCGAAAGCGAGTTGGGCACACGCTTGCTGCACCGGACCACCCGGCGGGTGCAGTTGACACAAGACGGCCAGGCTTTCTACGAGCGCAGCAAGGATGTGCTGGCCGACATGGACGAGTTGCAAACCATGTTTCAGCAGGGCGTGCAGTCGCTTCGCGGGCGCTTGCGGGTCGACATGCCCACGCTGATCGCGCGCGACCAGATCGTTCCTCGCCTGCCGCAGTTTCTGGCCGAACACCCGCACATCGACATCGAACTCAGCAGCACCGACCGCCGCGTCGATCTCGTGCGAGAGGGGTTCGACTGCGTGTTGCGCGTGGGGCCGCTGGTCGACTCAGGCCTGGTGGCGCGGCCCCTGGGCGAGCTGCAGCAGGTCAATTGCGCGAGCCCGGCCTACCTGCGACAGCACGGCACACCGACAACGCTGAACGAGCTGGCCGCCCACCGGCTGATTCACTATGTGCCAACCTTGGGCGCCAAACCGTCGGGCTGGGAGTATCAGGAACAGGGGCGCACCCAGACGGTCGCGATGGCGGGTGGGCTCACCGTCAACAGCACCGAGGCCTACCAGGCCGCGTGCCTGGCGGGGCTGGGTCTGATCCAGGCGCCAGCGGCGGGCGTGCAGTCGCTGATCGAACGCGGTTTGTTCGTCAAGGTGATGCCACAACACCGCGCACCCCCACTGCCGGTGTCGCTGCTGTACGCCAACCGCCGCAACCTGCCCAAGCGCGTGCAGGTGTTCATGGCCTGGGTGGCACAGACGCTGGCGCCGTATCTCGACACGGGCCAATGATCGTGGGGGGTCCCACGGGCCCCCCGCAGGTCGCGGGGGGAGATCCAGCTCTATGGGGCCGGCGGGGTCTTGCCGGCAAGCGCGCGAGTATCCGAGCTTGCATTCAACCCAGTGGAAGAGAGGGCTATCTACTTACACGACGCGTGTTGTGAGGCACTACGCGGCTTGTGCACCCGGCCGGCCCAGCTCCACCGCAAAACGTGTGGCAATGTTCACGGAAGAAGAGGGGTCCTTGGGGTCTTGCACGGTCCACAGGCTGGCGTCGAGCCGCTTGGCGCCAAGCGTGAAACCGACATAGCCGCGCAGGTCAGTGCGCGAATAGCGCACATGCGGGTTGAAAGGCAGCGCGGCGTCGACGCGAGACTGCGCCAGGCCGTTGCTGCTGATCGAGGTGCCACAGAACTCGGTGGCAATGACCGGCGACTTGGCATCGTCGTAGTCGGCCTTCAGGTCGGCCACGTAGTTCGCGTGCACGTCGCCGCCCAGCACCACCACACCGGGCAACTTGCGCTCGGCCACCGTGCCGAGCAGGCGCTTGCGTGACGCGGCATAGCCGTCCCAGCCATCGGTCCAGTAGGTGCCACCCTCGGCGGGGTCAGACCATGTGAAGCGCGACATCAAGGTTTGTTGCGCGAGCAGATTCCACCCTCGCGTGCTGTCCCAGCCCTGCGCCAGCCAACGTTCCTGGTCGGCACCGAGCAGCGAGCGCTTGGGGTCGACCAGCTCGGGGCAGTCTTTGAGCTTCACGGTGTTGGAGCCGTTGCGCCCGGGCCGGGGGCAGGCCTGCACGTCGCGGTATTGGCGGTCGTCAAGGGTGTGGATGCGTGCCAGCGTGCCCCAGTCGTAGCGCTCGTACAGGCGCATCTCGCTGCCACGCGGGCGCATGGCCTTGGGAAACGGCATGTGCTCCCAATAGGCCTGCGTGGCGGCGGCGCGGCGTGACGCGAACAAGGCGTCGGGCCCACCTTGCGGGCGGCCATCGGCGTAGTCGTTGTCGATCTCGTGGTCGTCCCACACCACCAGCCAGGGGGCGGCGGCGTGCGCGGCCTGCAGGGCCGGGTCGCCCTTGTATTGCGCGTAGCGGTTGCGGTAGTCGTCGAGCGTCTGCGTGGCGGTGCCCGCGTGGTGGCGCAGCGCCAGCGGTGGCGAGGCGTATTCGTAGATGTAGTCGCCGAGGAACAGC
>NZ_JANOCG010000622.1:0-4781 GCF_031412075.1 Rhizobacter sp. | reverse complement strand
GTGAGCAGGGGGTTGGGCAGGTAGCAGGTGACGCAGTCGTCGCCCTGGGTGGCGAGGAAGCGGCGGCACAACAATGTTTTGCCGGTGCCCACCTCGCCGGTGATCTTGATGAAGCCCTCGCCGCTGCTCGTGGCCATCAGCAGCGTGTTGAGTGCTTCCTGGTGAGCGCGCGTGGCAAAGGCAAATGCCGTGTCGGGCGTCAGGCCGAAGGGCAACTCAGTCAGGCCGAAGTGGGCGAGGTACATGGTCGTCTCACTTGAACTTGCTGAGCCGCTCTTGCGTGTCGGTCGCGTCGGCCTGCCAGCTGCGCTCGTTGCGAATGATGGTCGGCTTGAGCAGGATCACCAGCTCGCTCTTCACGCCGCTGCGGCTTCGGGTGCCCACCAGGGCGCCGAGCGCATAGTCGGTGGAGCCCGGCAGGCCCGAGGCCGATGTCGACTGCTGCTGTTTCATCAGCCCGCCGATGGCGACGATGTTGCCGTCTTGCACCCGCACCACCGAGTCGCTCTCGTTGACCGTGCTGGCCGCGAGCGGCAGCTGGAAGACACCCAGCGAACCCAGGTTCACGTTCTTGGTCTTCTCGGCCACCACGCTCACCGAGGGGTGCAGGTGCAAGATGATCTGGTCGTTGTCGTCGATCTGCGGTGTCACGTCGAGCGCAATGCCCGAGAAGAAGGGCTGCACGCCGATCGTCGGGGTGACCACCGTGCTGGTGCCCGAGGTGGTGGCGGTGGTGCTGATGCTGGTGACAAAAAACTCGTCGGTGCCGACCTTCAGCACGGCCTTCTGGTTGTTGATGCTCGCGATGCGGGGGCTGGAGAGCACCTGCACATTTCCTTGTGTTTCCAGGAACTGCAGCATGGCCGCAAAGTTGGGGCTTTGGAAAGCGAGACCGAACATGCTGCCGATGTTGGTGGCGTCGGTGATCAGGCTGGCGCCGGGCATGCCGTTCAGGCCCAGGGCCGACAGTGGGCCGCTGTTTTGCAGCGTGGTGCCGGGCGCGATGGGGCCGGCCGACACGTGGCTGTTCGCGTTGCGAAAGGCCGACCAGTTGACGCCGCTGCTGGAGCTGTCGGAAAGCTGCACTTCGATGATCTTGGCTTCGATCATCACCTGGCGCTCGACGATCAGCTGCGTCATGCGCAGGTAGTTTTCAGTGTTGCGGATGTCTTGCGGAAAGCCGCGCACGGCCACCACGCCCGACAACGGGTTGACGATGATCTTGCGGTTGCCGTCGGTGCCGACGATGGCGGTCAGCGTCTCGCGCAGCTCGCCCCAAAAGTCGTGGTTGGAGCCGGTGGAGATGTGGCTGCTTTGCGCGGCCACCTGGGTGCTACCCCCGCTGCCACCACCCGATGACGACGGTGCACCCGAACCCGAGGGCGAGGCGCTGCCGCTGCCGCCGCTGGCCGATGAAATCGAACCCGAGATCACCCGCGTGTCGCTGGTACCGCTGCGTTTACCGGCCAGGTAGTTGACCTGGAAGATGCGCGTCTGCAGCGCATTGGGCTGAATGTGGATGCGCGAGCCCTGCATCGTGTACTCGTAGCCGTAGAGGTCGCGCAGCGCATCGAGCGCTTCGCGCACGGTCACGTTTTTGAGGTTGAGTGCGACCACGCCGCTGACTTCGGGCGCGACCAGCATGCTGTAGCGCGTGCCGGTGACGATCTGCAGGAACACCTGTTGCGCTGGTGCGTTGGACACGGCCAGGTCGAAGCGCGGCTCGCTAGGCGGTGGCAGGCGCACGGGTTCGTTTTGCAGCGGTGGCAGCAGCGCGCGGTTCACGGCGTCGGGCGGGGCGGTGGGTTTGCTCGATTCGCGCGATGAAGCGCGGGCCATTTCTTCCTTGATGCGCTCGAGCGTGGCTTGGGGGGGCAGCTGGGTCGAAGCGCAGCCGGCCAAGGTTAGCGTGGCGAGTGCGCAAAGGGTTTTGTGGTTCATCTTGTCGGCTCCATGCGAGAGACCCGCAGCTGCTTGTTGACGTCGGGCGTCAGCCTGAGCGTGGTCGTGCCTTGCGGCCCTGTGAGTTGCACGCTGCGCTCGGTGACGCTGGCCAGGCGCTGTTCACCCACCAGGCCGCCGAGCAGCACGAGTTGGCCGCTGATCACGGCCGCCGGCGCGCGGCCGGCGTTCATCAGCACCGACTGCAGCACCAGCGAGTGGGTCACGGCGGGTGCCGATGCAGCCCCGGCGGTTTGCAGGCCGGCCGGTGGTCGGGTGGGGTCGGGCAGGTTGTCGTCTGCCAGCACGTGTGCGCTGGCGGCGAGCGAGCCCACCAAGGTGATCCAGAACAACCTCATATGACCCACCATGTTTTCTCCAGGCTGATGGTGTAGACGGTCAGCGTCATCACCACGGCCGGGCTGTCTTGTGCGTTGATCTTCAGTTCGCCCCAGTACACGCGGCGCGGCAGCTGCTCGAGTGTTTTCAGGTAGGCGTGCAGGTCGGCGTAGTTGCCACGCAGCGTCACCTCCACGCCATGGCGGTAGAGCCAGGTGTCACGCGGGGTGGTGCTGCCGTTGGGGCTGGACGCCGCCGATGCCGCTGGTGCCGCCTTGGCCGCCACCAAATCAGCGACAGACGAGACCGGCAGGCTGCGCAGGCCGCTGAGTTGCAGGCCGCGCTGGGCTTGCAGCAGGCCGGCCAGCCACTGGCTCATCTCGTGCGCTGGCACCAGCGAGCTTTGCAGCTGCTTGAACTGGTCGTCGGCGGTGCGGGTCTGCGTGCGCAGCTGGGCCAGCTGGGCGTGCAGCTCGACGTCGGGGTTGGCGAGTTTGGTATGCAGTATCTTGAGTTGGGTTTGCGCGACCAGCAGCTCGTTGCTCTGCTGGCTGTACTGCGCTTGCAGCAGACGGTGCTTCTTGCGGGCCGGCTCGATGAGCAGCAGGTGCCCGAGCATCAGGATGGCAAAACACAGCGCACCCGGCAGCAGAAAACGCTCACGCTGCGGCATGGCCATGAAGCGCGCACTCAACTGCTTCCAGTTCGCCTTCATGGCGCAGGCTCTTTTTGCGCCGTCACTTTGGCGGGCGCTTCAGCGCCTTGCGCGCTGAGCAGAGAAAACTCCACGAAGGCCGCGCTGCGCGCCGGCATCGATGCGGCGGGGTTGGCGGCGTGCACCGGCCGCTCGATATCGAGTGCGCGGAACGAGCGGCCTTGCAGGGCGGGCTCCTTGTTCAGGCGGCTCACGTAGGCAGGGATCAGGTCGGGGTTGAGCGCACGGCCGCGCAGGGCCACTTGTTGGTTGTCGAGTACCAGGCCGGTGATCCACAAACCGTTGATCGATTGGCGTGCAAACGCGCTCATCGCCGCAGCGTGGCCGGCTTCAACACCGAGACCGCCGCCGCGCAGCAGCGCCAGTGCCGCGTGGCGCTGGGTGAGTGTGGTTTGTGCGAGTTGCAGCTCGGCTTGCAGCCGTGCATCGGGCTTGAGACTGGCCACACGTTGTGTGAGGTCGGTCAGTTCGGTCTGCGCGGTTTGCAGGGCTTCGGTGGTCTGCGCGGCGGGGCCGCGCAGTTGCGCCAGCTCATGGCGTGCCCAGACGGTGGCGAGCGTCACCGCCAGCGCACACACGCCCACGGCGGTGGCGGCTGTCTCGGTGGTCGCCCAGTCGCGGCGCGTGCGCAGCGAGGCGTCGTAGAGGTTGATGTTTTGCGTCATGCCGCGGCTTTCGGCAGGTCTTCAACACGCAAGGCCATGCCGATCGGCACGTACCAGGCCGATTGTTCGTGCACCTCGCTCAGCGGGCTGTAGGGGCCGGCTTCGATCACGGTACTCAGGTCGGCCACTTCCACCGGCAGGTAGATGTTGTCCTTGAGGTAGTTGCACAGCGCTTCGGTGGCGGGGTGGCCGGCGACCAGCACACGCTGCAAGGGCACTTGGCTGAACTGGCGGTCAAAGCCGTCGAGCGAACGCTGCAGCTCCAGGCCGATGCGCTCGAAGGCGCTTTCGCGCTGCTCGGGGTTGGCGAGGGTGGCGAGGTCGGCCTCGATGTGGCGCAGGCCGTAGAGCTCGCCATTGCGCGTGAAAGTGAGCAGCCCGCCGTTTTCATGAAAGGCGAGCATGGCCAGGCCGCGGTCTTTGGTCTCGAACAGCGCGGCGATGTTGCGTTGCGCGGCTTCGAGCACGTCGATGACCTGCAGCGACATGTTGGCGTGCTGGAAGGCCTGCACCCGGTCGGCCAGCGGTTGGCGCTTGGCGGCGATCACCAGGGCCATGGCATCGCGGCCGGGTGGCATGCCATCGGTCGGGATGGGCAGCACGTCGATCATGGCCTGCTCGACGGGGAAGTCGAGCGAGTCTTTCACGCTCCAGCGCAGCGCGGCGCGCAGCTCGATGTCGGGCACCTTGGGCTTGGCAACCTGGATCATCTGGTACGAGCCGGGCTCCACCCAGGTGGTGCAGCGGTAGTTTTGCAGCTTGAGTGCCTTGCGGGCGCGCAGCAGCGCCTCGGTGTCGCTGTTGCCGGCGCGGGCAGTCGACTCCAGCAGGGTCAGCACGGGGCGCTCGCCGCCGCGCACGACATGGGCGAACTCCACGCACTGTTTGCGCGGCACGATCGCCAGCCAGCCGGGTTGTTCTCGTCGTTTGAACATGACCACATGAACCAACAGCAAGCCGCCCGGGATGGGGAGCTTGGGGTTGGGGTGATGCTAGGGAGAGGGCGCGGACGCGGTACCTCGATAAGACGGGGTTTTGCCCCGCTGTCATGACCGCGCAGGCACTACTTCACGGCCGCTTTGCCGAGATCCCAGATCGGGAGGAACACGCCCAAGGCGAGG
>NZ_JANOCG010000621.1:0-23687 GCF_031412075.1 Rhizobacter sp. | reverse complement strand
GTCAGATGCAGCGCCGCCAGATGACGCTGGAGGTGCAGCAGATCGGCGCCTTCGGCGGCTGCTTCAACGATGGGTGTGTGGCGCTGCTGGTGGGCGCCGGTGTGGTGGCCGCTGCGAGCGCCGTGGTGTCGGGCAGCATCGCGGTGGTGGGCAACGTGGTCTATTGGATCGAGCGACAGGGGCAATGCAGGCCCTGGCCCGCACCGCCGCCCGTGCTGCGCTGAAGCCTCGCCGGGCCGGCTTTCAGGTCGCCGGTGTCGGCGTGGGCGAGGCCGGCAGCTCGCCCACCGCCGCTCGGTACGCGTGCCAGGTGGCGTGGCCCAGCACCGGGCCGACCACCAGCAAGCCGAGGAACCACGGCAACAAGGCCAGCACCACCAGCGCGGTGATCAGCGCGCCCCAGCACAGCAGCACAAAGGTCTGCGTGAACACCAGGCGCAGGCTGGTGAGGGCGGCGGTGATGGCGTCGGTCTGGCGATCCAGAATCATCGGGATCGACACCACGCTCACCGCAAAGATCAACCCCGCGAACAGCGCGCCGACGCCGAGGTAGGCGACCACGAAGCCGATGTGTTCGAGCGCCAGCACCTTGAGCAGCGAGCCCTTGAAGTCGGGCATGCCGTCGAAGCTGACCGCAAACACCACCAGCGCCGCGCGGCCCCACAGCATTTCGAGCACCAGCAGTGCAAAGCCGAAGATCGCCAAGGTGCCGATGCGCGTGCGCCAGGCCAGCAGCGAGTCGACGAAACGGGGCGCCTCGCCACGCTCCAGCTGCTGGCTCACGCGGTACAGGCCCATGCACATGAAAGGCCCCATCAGAAGAAAGCCCGCCGACAGCGCAAGCACATAAACCGGTGCATGCTCGAACACCGCCATCAGCGCCCAGCCCATGCCCACAAAACACGCGCCATAGAACAGGCCGATCCACGGCGCGCGCAAAAAATCGCGCACTCCCAGGCGCAACCATTCACCCAACTGGTGCAGCCGCAATGGGTGCAACGGGATGTCGAGCGCGGTGGTGGGCGGTGCTGCGGCGTGGGGGGCGGGTTCGAGCGACATGATGGTGTCGAATATGGAGGTCATTGCAGCTCGCCGTGCCCCTCGTTCTCCCCGATACACAAGCCACTTTGACGGGATAGTCTGATTCCAATGAGCGACACCACCGGGCACGACGCCGCCTATTACGCCCGCCGCCTGGTCGACCATGTTCCCTCGCTGCTCGCCTACTGGGACCGCGACCTGCGCTGCCGCTTTGCCAACCTGGCCTACGCGCGCTGGTTCAAGCGGTCTCCCGAGCAGCTGATCGGCGCGTCGATGCCCGAGCTGGTGGGCGAGCGTTGGCCACTCCTCGAGCGGCATGCCCGCGCTGCGCTGCGCGGTGATGTACAGACCTTCGAGCGCCACATCACCGCACCTGACGGCCTCATTCGCTACAGCCTGGCGCACTACGTGCCCGACATCGTCGACGGCGAGGTGCTGGGTTTCACGGTGCAGGTTACCGAGATCACCAAGGTCAAGAAGACCGAGGAGGCCTTGCGTGCCGAGATGGCCGAGCGTGCGCGCGCCTACGAGCTCTTGCGCGAGAGCGAGATTGCCTTGCGCGAGGCCCAGCGGCTGGGGCAGATCGGCGGCTGGGTGTGGGACCTCGTCAACGACACCAGCATCTGGTCGGAAGAGCTCTACGCCATCCTCGGCTGCGACCCGACCCAACCCCCGCCCGTCGGCGACGAACACGGCAAGCTGTACACCCCACAGAGCTGGGAGGCGCTGCGCTCGGCAGTCAGGCGTGCGCTGAAAACCGGCGAGCCGTATGGCGTCGAGGTCGAGTACCACCGGCCCGACGGCAGCATGGGCTGGCTTGAAGCCCGAGGCGAAGCGGTGCGCAACGAGGCGGGCGCGATCGTCAAGCTGCGTGGCGTGGTGATGGAGATCACCAACCGCCGCCAGGTCGAAGAAGCCCGCCGACAGCGCGACGTGGCCGAGGCCGCCAGCCACAACAAGACGCAGTTCCTGTCGCGGGTCAGCCATGAGCTGCGCACGCCACTCAACGCCGTGCTCGGCTTTGCGCAGCTGAGCCAGATGGACGACACGCTGAGCGCCAAACACCGCCAGTGGGCCGCCGTCATCATGAGCAGCGGGCAGCACATGCTCGACCTCATTGAAGACATCCTCGACCTGTCAGGCGCCGAGCTGGGCCACCTCAGTGTGGCGAGCGTCGACATGGACCTGGGCGCACTCATGCTGGCGAGCCTGGCCGAGCTGACCATGCTGGCCGACCAGGCGCAGGTGAGCCTGGTGCCGCAGCTGCCGCAGGGGGTGCCGTTGCGGGTGATGGGCGACCCGCGGCGGGTGCGCCAGATCGTCAACAACCTGCTGTCGAACGCCATCAAGTACAACCATGCGGGCGGCCGTGTCACGCTGACGGCCATCGACCGCGGGCCGGTGGTCGAGCTGCGGGTCGAAGACACCGGTGTGGGCATGTCGGCGACGCAACTCGAACGCATGTTCACCCCCTTCGACCGCCTGGGGGCGGAATCGACCGGCGTCAAGGGCAGTGGCATCGGCCTGGCCCTGGCCAAGAAGCTGGTCGAGATGATGGATGGGGAAATCCGCGTGCACAGCCAGCCCGGCAAGGGCTCGGCCTTTCTGGTCACGCTGCCGGCGGCAAAAACCTAGCCTCCTGGACCGGCGTCGGTGCAGCGGCCGGCATGACATACAGGCAGGAAATGCGGGTTTTGACCGGGGCCGATGAAACGCTCTGTGTCGCCCGGCTCAGGTTCTTGCGAAGCGCGCCGACAACCTACCAAGTGCTGGCATGAGGCCGGTTCTCAACCCTTTCCATTGGAGTGTGACCGTGAAGACTTATCCCCACGCCATCGCCGCGGCGGCCTTGTTCGCCGCCTGCCTGTCGGCTCATGCCTATGAGCCCAAAGCCACCATCGCCGACCTCGACGCCCGCCTGGCCAAGATCGGCGCCCCCAAGATCGACGGCACCGACGTGGTCGGCGGCAAAACCGTGCCGGCCATCTACTTCGGCGAGCGCAAGATCAACAACAACTACGACGTCGTGGATGCGGTGCGCAAGGCCCACAACGCCACCGCCACGGTGTTCGTCAAAGATGGCGACGAGTTCGTGCGCGTCAGCACCAACGTGCTCACGCCCGAAGGCAAACGTGGTGTGGGCACCCAGTTGGCGCGCAACGCCGCGTATGCCGCCGTCAGCAAGGGTGAGCAGTTCTGCGGCCCCATCGACGTGCTCGGCACCGCATTTGACGCTTGCTACAACCCGATCAAGGATGCGGGCGGCAAGATCATTGGCGTGAGCTACATCGGCCATAAAAAGTAAGCACGGCAGCGCAGCTCTCAGGCCCGCGTCTTTGGAAGAGAACGCCATGAAGATTGTTTCCAGGGTGACACACGCCTTCCTGCACATGGGCATCGGGCGCCAGCTGACGGCCGCCTTTTCTCTGGAGCTGGTGCTGCTGGCCGTGTTGGGCGCCATCTCGTTGGTGTCTCTGGCCCGAACGGACCAAAGCGCCACCGAGTTGTCGCAGAAGTGGCTCTCGGGCGTCGGCCATCTGGCCGAAGCGCGCGCCTCGATCGTGGAGATGCGCGAGATGGAGGTCAAGCACAGCGCGACCCAAGACCGCAGCTACCACGCCGAGTACGAAGAAAAGATCGCGGCTGCGAGCAAGGTGGCCAGCGCCGCGCTGGCAGGCTACAAGGCGCTGGTGGTGGGTGAAGAAGAAGTCAAGCTGCACGCCGCCGTCGACCAGAGTTGGGCCGCATACCAGAAGTCTGCCCAGCAGGTGGTGTCGCTGGGGCGCGACAAGAAGCAGGCCGATGCCGCCGGCGTCAGCGACGGGGCTTCGTCGATGGCGCTCGACGAGACCCTGGGTGCGCTGAGCGCCCTCGCCAAATTCAGTTTCGAGGGCGGGCGCAGTTCCGCCGAGCGCGCCCATGCCACCTATGTGCGGGCCAAGGGTGTGGTGACCGGGCTGCTGGTCACTGCCCTGGTGCTGGGGGCTGCCATGGCGCTGCTGATCACCCGTGGCCTGCTCGGCCAGCTGGGCGGCGAGCCGCGCACCGCGGTGAACCTCGCCCGTGCCGTGGCCGGCGGTGACTTGAGCACCCCGATCGTGGTCAAGCCCGGCGACACCACCAGCCTGATGGCCGCCTTGCAAGCCATGCAGACCGCCCTGACCGACACCGTGCGCCAGGTTCGCCAGGGTTCCGAGAGCGTGGCCACGGCCAGCTCGCAAATTGCCGAAGGCAACCTCGACCTGTCGGGCCGCACCGAACAACAGGCCGGTGCCCTGCAGCAGACCGCCGCGACCATGGACGAGCTGGGCACCACGGTGCGCAACAACGCCGAGAACGCGCGCCAGGCCAATCAACTGGCACAAGGTGCGGCTGCGGTGGCCACCAAGGGCGGTGCGGCGGTGGGCCAGGTCGTGCAGACGATGAAGGGCATCAACGACAGCAGCCGCAAGATTGCCGACATCATCTCGGTGATCGACGGCATTGCGTTCCAGACCAACATCCTCGCGCTCAATGCGGCGGTGGAGGCTGCGCGTGCAGGCGAGCAAGGGCGCGGCTTCGCGGTGGTGGCCAGCGAGGTGCGCAGCCTGGCCAAGCGCAGCGCCGACGCCGCCAAGGAGATCAAGGCGCTCATCACCGCCAGTGTCGAACGTGTGGAGCAAGGCACGACCCAGGTCGATCAGGCCGGCCACACCATGGAAGAGATCGTGGTGGCCATCGGCCGGGTCAGCGCCATCGTGGGCGAGATCAGCAGCGCGAGCGCCGAACAAAGCTCCGGTGTGTCGCAGGTGAGCCAGGCCGTCACGCAGATGGATCAGACCACGCAGCAAAATGCGGCGCTCGTGGAACAGAGTGCCGCCGCTGCGGAAAGTTTGAAGCAGCAGGCCCACCAGCTGGTGCAGGCGGTTGCGGTGTTCCGTCTGGCATAAAGGTGCAGTTGTCTCGGTGAGGGGGATGTGACCCCCCATCGCCCCTGCACAATCGCGGCGATGACCTTGGAGGACACGCCCGCTGCCCACTTCCGCCCTCGCCTCACGTTGCAAACGCTGGGCCGCGGTGAGGGGCTGCTGGGGTTGAAGCCGGCCGGCCCCTTCGGCCCACGCGGGCCGAACGTCACCGTGGCACAAATCGATTGGGTCTACGTCGGCGACGACGGCCTGCGCTGGGAAACACCGGCCCCGACCTCGGTGCTCAACAGCCGCGCACCGGCGCTGCAGCTCGTGCAAGACACCCGCGGTCGCGAACACCGCTTGCGGCGCAACCGCAGCGCCGAGGCCGACGCGCTCGACGCGGTGTGGGCCGCCGGCCTGCACCCGGTGCCCGGCGAGGCCATGCAATGGCGTGCGAACGCCACGCTCTCGGGTCCGCTGTGGACCCTCGTGCAGGAAGACTTCTTCGGCGACTTCTGGGCCGAGGTGGTGCCGCAGTGGCAAGCCCAGGGCTGGGCCATCGTCGTGCGGCCCGGCTTTGCGCACGAGACCTTGCGGGTCGACGCCTGGCGCCTGGTCATTGACCCGGTGAGCGGCGAGGTGCTGGGCAAGGAGCCGGCTGCGCCGCTGCGCCGGCCGGATGTGGTGAAGGCCTTGCAGCTGCCCGAGCGTGAAGGCTCGTGGATGTTGTCGCTCGGTGTCGAGATCGCAGGTGTTGCCTGGGACCTGGTGCCACTGCTGGCCGACCTGCTCAAGCGCGACGGCCGCTGGCTCGACGCGAGAAAGATCGCCGCCATCGACGACCACGCGCTGATCCGACTGCATGCACCCGGTGGCCGGCGCATCGACGCACCGGCGGCACCGCTCAAGGCCATTGTCGGTGCAATGGTGGATTTGCTGACCGACCCGCGCCGCGCCGCCGGGCCGCTGGTGTTGTCGTCGTGGGAAGCGCAGCGCCTGGATGTTTTGCGCCTGAGCCTGATGGACACGCAGGCGCAACGTGCCGGCCCGCATGGGGCGTGGCAACTGCAAGGCGAGGCGGGCCTGCGATCGCTTGCGCAACGCCTGCAAGGTGTGGGTGAACCGCAGGCGGTGGCGGCGCCTCAGGGCCTCGGCGTACAACTGCGGCCCTACCAGCTGCAAGGTGTGGCCTGGCTGCAATACCTGCGCGAGCAGCGGCTCGCCGGCATCCTGGCCGACGACATGGGCTTGGGCAAAACGGCGCAGGCGCTGGCGCATCTGCTGATCGAGCAGCAGGCGGGGCGGCTCGATGTGCCGGCCCTGGTGGTGTTGCCCACCTCGCTCATCTTCAACTGGCAGGCCGAGGCCCGGCGCATGGCGCCGTCGCTACGCCTGCTCACACTGCAAGGGCCCGAGCGCGCCAAAAACTTTGCGCGCATGCGCGAGCACGACGTGGTGCTCACCACCTACCCGCTCTTGTGGCGCGACATCGAGGCGCTGTCTGCGCAGCCGTTTCACCTGCTGATCCTGGACGAAGCGCAGACGGTGAAAAACGCCGCCGGCCGCAGCGCCAACGCCGTGCGCCGATTGAACGCGCGCCACCGCCTGTGCCTGACTGGCACGCCGCTTGAAAACCACCTGGGCGAACTGTGGGCGCAGTTCGACTTCCTGATGCCCGGCTTTCTGGGTGATGCGCGCAGCTTCACGCGGCTGTGGCGCAAGCCGATCGAGGACAACGGCGAGACGCTGCGTGCCCAACTGCTCGCACAACGGGTGCGGCCTTTCATCCTGCGCCGGCGCAAGCAGGACGTGGCCACCGAGCTGCCACCGCGCACCGAGGTCATCAAGCGCGTGAAGCTGCAAGGCCGACAACGCGACCTGTACGAAAGTGTGCGTGTGGCATCAGACGAGATCGTGCGCCGCGTGCTGCAGCGCAAAGGTTTTGCCAGCGCGCAGATCAGCATCCTCGATGCGCTCTTGAAACTGCGGCAGGTGTGTTGTGACCCGCATCTGCTGAAAGGCGCCAGGACGCCAAAAACCATGGAGCGCGCCAAGCTGGAGCTGCTGCGCGACATGTTGCCCGCACTGGTCGACGAAGGCCGGCGGGTGCTGGTGTTTTCGCAATTCACCGAGATGCTGGGTCTGATCGAACACGAACTCGATGCACTGCAATTGTCCTGGCTCGCGCTGACCGGCCGCACGCCCGTGGCGCAGCGTGGGGCGGTGGTGCAACGTTTTCAGGCGCAGGAGGTGCCCATCCTGCTGGTCAGCCTGAAAGCCGGTGGCCTGGGCCTGAACCTCACCGCCGCCGACACCGTGATCCACATGGACCCGTGGTGGAACCCGGCGGTCGAAGAGCAGGCCACCGCCCGCGCTCACCGCATCGGGCAGGGCCAGCCGGTGTTTGTCTACAAGCTGGTCGTCGAAGGCAGCATCGAAGAGCGCATGCTGGAGCTGCAAGCCCGCAAGCAGGCCCTGGCCGAAGGGGTGCTGGGGCATGACGACGATGCCGCGCGCAAGTTCAGCGCCGAGGATTTGCAGGCATTGTTGGCACCCCTGGCTTGAGCGGGGCCATGGGCCGGGCGTTACAATCGCGCGTTCCCTCAAGCCGACCTGCCCACAAGTCTGCACACCCTTCGAATCGTCTCTGACAAGGCCCCCCAAGCCTTGGCCTTGCGTTCGTCGCATCGCCAACCCATCGGAGACGACCATGGCCAAAGAAGAACTGATTGAAATGCAAGGCGCAGTCACTGAAGTGCTGCCCGACTCGCGCTTTCGCGTGACCCTGGAAAACGGCCACCAGCTCGTGGCCTACACCTCCGGCAAGATGCGCAAGCACCACATCCGCATCCTGGCGGGTGACAAGGTGTCGCTCGAGCTGTCGCCCTATGACCTGAGCAAGGGCCGCATCATGTTCCGCCATCTGGAGCGCCGCGCAGGCAGCTGGTAATCCCCCTCCGTTCGGGCTGAGCCCGCCGAAGGGCCCTTCGACAGGCTCAGGGCGAACGGAGATGCACCTTCACAGCGGCAGCGCCGTTGTGTTCTTCACCTCTTCCATCACCGCATAGGTGTGCGTCTCGCGCACACCGGGCAGCGTCCAGATCACGGACCCCACCAGCTCGCGGTAGGCCGCCATGTCGGCCACGCGGGTCTTGATCAGGTAGTCGAAGCCGCCCGCCACCATGTGGCATTCCAGTATCTCGGGGCGCACCTGAACCGCAGCGCGAAACGCGTTGAACACATCGGGCGTCGTGCGGTCGAGCACCACCTGGATGAACACCATCATTCCCGCGTTGAGCTTGTTCGGGTTGAGGCGCGCCTCGTACCCGAGGATGAAGCCGTCGCGCGTGAGCCGTTTCACCCGCTCCAGCACCGCCGTCGGCGAGAGGTGAATCTCTTCGGCCAGCTTCAGGTTGGAGATGCGCCCATCGGCCTGCAGCAGCCGCAGGATCTTGGTGTCGGTTTTGTCCAGGCCATCGGGCGGTGTGGCAAGGGCTGGGACTTTCATGGGCAATCACTCCGGTGCAACTGGGCGGCTCGCTGACGCTGGGTTATAAACCGGCGTCAATCTATACATCATCGGAGGATTTTCATGCGCTTGTCCCGCTGGCTGTTGGTGCCGCTGATCCTCGTGCTCTTGCTCGCGGCCTACGTCTTTGTGGTGTCGAGCTGGAACTACTCCACCGGCGAGCGTGCAGGCTGGGTTCAGAAGCTGTCAAAGAAGGGCTGGTTGTGCAAGACCTGGGAAGGCGAACTCTCGCTTGTCTCCATGCCAGGCGCGACGCCGCAGACCTTTTTGTTCACCGTGCGCGACGACGCGGTGGCCGAGAAGATCAACCAGGTGATGGGCAAGCGGGTTGCGCTGCACTATGAAGAAAAAGTGGGCTTGCCCTCCAGCTGCTTCGGCGAAACGCGCCACTACGTCTCTGGCGTGCGGGCGCAAGACGAGATCTCGCTGATGCCGGGCGTGGTGGTGCCAGTGCCTGCCGCGCCTGCTGCGTCAGCCGCCTCGCGCTGAGCGGCGCCGTGGCGAGCCGGGTGCAGCATGCTGCCTGGGGTGTGGCGCTGTTGTGCGCCCTGGGCGCGGCCAAGGCGCAAACCGCCCCGCAAGCTCCGCCTGATGCCACCAACGCGCGGCCACGCATTGGCCTCGTGCTCTCTGGCGGCGGCGCGCGCGGCGGCGCACACATCGGTGTGCTCAAGGTGCTGGAAGAGCTGCGCGTGCCGGTCGACGTGATCGTCGGCACCAGCGCCGGCTCCATCGTCGGCTCGGCCTATGCGAGCGGCCTGCCGCTGAATGACATCGAGACCGAGATGCAGGGCCTGTCGACGTCGACCCTGTTCCACGACGTGTCGCGCGAAGACACGCCTTACCGCCGCAAGGCCGACGACGCCATCAACTACCTCGGCCCCGAGATGGGCCTGAGCATGAACGGCTTGTCGCTACCCAAGGGCGCAGTGGCCGGGGTGTCGCTCGAAGCCGTGTTGCGCCGCCTCACGCGCCGCCAGTCCAGCACCGACTTCGATCGCCTGCCGATTCCGTTTCGCGCGGTGGCCACCGATCTGGCCAGCTCAGAGATGGTGGTCATCTCGCAGGGCCAGCTGGCCTTGGCGGCGCGCGCCAGCATGGCGGTGCCGGGCGCGGTCAATCCGGTCGAGATCGACGGCCGCTTGCTGGTGGACGGCGGACTCAAGCGCAACCTGCCGGTCGACGTGGCGCGCCAGATGGGCGCCGACGTGGTGATCGCGATCAACATCGGCACACCGCTGCTCAAGCGCAAGCAGATCACCTCGCTGTTGTCGGTGACCGACCAGGTGCTGCGCATCCTGACCGACGCCAACGTGGAGCAGTCGTTGAAGGAGCTGACGCCACGCGACGTATTGATCAAGCCCGACCTGAAGGACATCAGCTCCTCGGCCTTCGACCGCCTGGGCGAAGCTTCGCAACAAGGCGAGCTCGCGGCGCGCGAGGCCAGCGCCCAGCTGGCGCGCTACAGCCTGAGCGAAGCGGCCTACCGGGCCCACCTGGCCTCGCGTGCGCGCACCGAGAGCGAGGCGGCGCAGACGATCAACGAAGTGCGTGTGGTCGGCACCAAGGTGGTCAACCCCGAGGTGGTGTTGGCCGCGATGGAAACGAAAGCCGGCGCACCGCTCGACCCGCAACAACTCGACCGCGACATCAAGCGCATCTACAGCCGTGGCGACTTCGAAAGCGTCAACTACACCCTGACCGAAGAGCCCGGTGAAGGCCGCGTGCTGATCGCCGAGGTGACCGAAAAGTCGTGGGGCCCGAACTTCCTGCGTTTCGGTTTGTCGCTCTCGTCCGACTTCGAAGGCAACTCCTTCTTCAACCTGCTGGCCAGCCACCGCTGGACCTGGCTCAACGCGCTCGGTGCCGAGTGGCGCAACGACCTGCAGCTGGGCCAGACCGATCGCCTGATGAGCGAGTGGTACCAGCCGCTCACCGAGCGTCAGCGGGCGTTCATTGCACCGCGTGTCGAGCTGGCCGATGAGCCTTTCGACCTCTACAACCCCGACAACGACAAACGCCTCGCGCGCTTTCGGCGCCAGTCCGGCGAGTTCGGCCTCGATGTGGGCACCCCCTTGGGCAACGGCGGCGAAGCGCGGTTGGGCCTGGTGCGCGGGCGGTCACGGTTCACCGACGACACCAGTTTTATTCCGGCCTCTGACCTGAGCGCGCGGGTGCAGGTGGGCGGTGTGCTGGCCCGGCTGCGGGTGGACCGGCTCGACAGCCTGAGCTTCCCGCGCTCCGGTTATGCGGGTGAGCTGCGGCTGTTCTTCTCGCGCCCCGGCATGGGTGCCGATGAGGCCTACACCAAGGCCTCGTTGGCCTTGCAGGGCGCGACCCACTCGGGCCCGCATGCGCTGCGCGCGGCGGTGCGTGCCGGTGGCAACCTGAAAGACGGCAGCCTGCCGGCCCACGAGCTGTTCAAGCTGGGCGGCTTCCTGCAGCTCTCGGGCTACAAGACCGGGCAGTTGCTGGGCACCGACATGCGCTTCGGCCGCGTGGTCTACAACTACCGCCTGTCGGGCCCCGGTTTCCTCGACGGCATGTACGCCGGCACCTCGCTCGAAGCCGGCCGCATCAGCGACCTGGCCCTGCTCGGCGCCACCCCCAGGACGCGGCGAGGCGCTTCGCTCTATTTCGCGCTCGACACCCCCATCGGCCCGTTCTACGTGGCCTATGGCGTGGGCGATGGCGGCAACCGCGCGGCCTACCTGTTCCTCGGTCAGCCCTGAGCGTGTTGGGCTGCCGCTAAAAGTAGAGCGCCACCACCTCGCTGACGGCACCGTCGGCCACCACCGGCAAGGCGATGAGCGACTGCAGGCCTGCGGCCTTGGCCGAGCTTCCCACGCAGCCCGGCTCGCTGCCGGCGGCCTCGTTGACCACCGGCACCCCGCTTGCAAATGCCTTGCCGATCGCACCGGCCAGCACCGTGCCACCTTCGGAGGCACGCAGTGGCCCGGCGCTTTCGCAGAAACCGAACACCCGCTGCAGGCCTTGGCGCGAGTCATCGGGCGCCCAGCACTCGATGCGCTTGGCGATCGGCGTCTGGGTGGTCGACAACAGGGCGAGCACATACGCATCGCTGCCGGGCGTGCTGCAAGGGAAGGCGAGGCCCCGGTTGATGCCGGCCTCGGCGGCGCTGTCGGCGCGCAAGAACTTGCCCGCCTGGTCGAGGTCGTCGATCAGCACCGCCGCGCCTTTTTGCCAGGCCATGCCGGGCAGGCCGCTGCCGCGCGGCAGGTAGGTGTCGCGCGTGAGGGACTCGAACTCGTCGGCCGTGCTGCCGCCGAAGTAGCCGTCGACGAGGGTCATGTCGGAGGTGACACGGGCGTTGTTGCGCCACAGTTCCACCGCACCGTCGTGCGCGTTGTCGTGGGCGTGGGTGCCGCCGCAAAACAGCACCACCACGGCGGTCATGGTGTCGCCCAGGAACATGGGCAACGCGATCGCGCAGCTGAAGCCGGCTTCGCGCGCGGCGTCGGCACGCCGGAAGTACGAGCCTTCAAACTGCTTGAGCACGATCGGCCGGCCGTCGAACCAGGCCCGCCCGGGCAGGCCTTCGCCGCGGCCAAAACACATGGCGCGGCTGCTCGCACCAAAACCGGTCGCCGCGCCGAACAGGCCACCGCCGAATTCAAGCAGGCTGCGGTCGGGCGTCGGCAGCCAGACTTCCGCAGCTTTGATGAGTGTGTTCATGGGCAGGTCCAGGGCAGAAAGGTCAGCTCTGTACAGCAGGTTTCGAGCCAGCCAGTGCGCCGTTACCATCGTTGTTCGGTGATGTGTTGCACCGGCAAGGAGTGGCGTGATGAGCAAGAAGGTCTGTGTGGTGACGGGTTCGTCGTCGGGCATCGGTGCCGCCACGGCGCGCCTGTTTGCCGGCAAGGGCTGGAACGTGGTCATCAACTACTCGCGTGAGCCGGCGCCGGCCGAGGCCGTCGCCGCGCAGTGCGAGGCGCTGGGTGCCGAGGTGCTGCTGGTCAAGGCCGACGTGGCGCAAGACGCCGATTGCCGGCGCCTGGCGAGCGAGGTCGAGGCGCGTTTCGGCCGCGCCGATGTGCTGGTCAACAACGCCGGCACCACCAAGTTTGTCGACCTGAAAAACCTCGACGGCCTGGAGGCCGAAGACTTCCACAAGATCTACAGCGTGAACGTGATCGGTGCCTACCAGATGACACGTGCGCTGGCCCCTCTCTTGCGCCAGCACGTGGGCGCGGGCGTGGTCAATGTGTCGTCGGTGGCCTCGATGATGGGCCGCGGTTCGTCGCTGGCCTACATGGCTTCCAAGGGCGCGCTGAACGCGATGACGGTCGGCCTGGCACGCGCGCTCGCGCCCCACGTGCGGGTCAACGCCATCGCGCCGGGGCTGGTCGAAACCCCGTGGCTGCAAGAAGGCCTGGGCGCCGAGGGCTACCAGCGCGGTGTCGACTGGTACAAGGGCCGCGCTGCGCTGGAGGCCGTGATCACGCCCGAAGACGTGGCCGAAACGGCGTGGTACCTCGGTGCGAGTGCGGCCAAGACCACCGGTGAGGTGATCCTGGTCGACGCGGGCTTGCGCATCAGCAAGGTGTGATGGCCAGCCTGCTGCGGCTTTAGGTCTCCGTTTGCCCGCACCTGTATTCCGTTCGCCCTGAGCCTGTCGAAGGGTGCGGCCGGTGCACGGCGCTGGCTTCGACAGGCTCAGCCCGAACGGCAGGGCGGATCGACCGCTGAGGTCACGCCACCAGCGGCAAGGCCCGCGCGCGTTTCCCGGTCAGCACGAACAAGGCATTGGCCACCGCCGGGGCGATCGGCGGTGTGCCGGGTTCGCCCACACCACCTGGCGGGTTGGTGCTGGCGATCAAGTGGGTTTCGATGCGCGGGGTGTCGGCCAGCTTCAGCACCGGGTGGTTGGGGAAGTTGTTCTGCTTCACCACGCCCGCTTCAATGTCGATGCGGCCATACAAGGCCGCGCTCAGGCCGTAGATCACGGCGCTTTCCATCTGCTGCGCCACGATGCCGGGGTTGACCACGGTGCCGATGTCGGCCGCGCACACCACGCGGTGCACACGCGGCTTGCCGTCCACCAGTGAGACCTCGGCCACCTCGGCCACGATGCTGCCGAAGCTCTCGTGCAAGGCCACACCGCGTGCGCGTCCGGCCGGCAGCGGCTGGCTCCAGCCGGCCTTGGCTGCGGCGAGCTTGAGCACCGCCGCATGGCGCGGCATGGCGGTCAGCAGCGACAGGCGGAAGGCCACCGGGTCTTGCTTGAGCTCGAACGCCAGTTCGTCGATGAAGCCTTCCGAGAAAAACGCGTTGTGCGAGTGGCCGACCGAGCGCCAGAAGCCCACCGGCACGCCGCTTCGCGTGGCCACGTGGGCGATGCGCTGGTGGGCGATGGCGTACGGCAGGTCGAACAGGCCTTCGCTCGCGGTCTTGTCGGGCAGGTCGACGGGGCCGGCCAGTGCGGGCAGGCCGCGCTCGATCCAGCGCGGCGTGATCATGTCGCCGGCGCTGGTGATGCTCAGGCCGCTGACGGCGCCTTGGGCGTCGATGCTGGCCTGCATCACCGCCACGCCCGCCGGGCGGTAGAAGTCGTGCATGGTGTCTTCTTCGCGCGGCCACACCATCTGCACCGGGCGGCCGTTGGCCTCCATCGCGATGCGCACCGCCTGGCCCACGTAGTCAACTTCCAGCCGGCGGCCGAAACCACCACCGATGTAGGTCACGTGCAGGTTCACCGCGTCGACGTTCACACCCGCCACACGCGCCGCCTCGGCGCGGGCCATGTCGGGCACCTGGGTCGGCGCCCACACGTCGACGATGCCGCCCTTCACCCGCACCGTGCAGTTGATCGGCTCCATCGCCACGTGCGCCAGGTAGGGCGCGTGGTACACGGCCTCGAGACGGCGGGTGGCTGCGGCGCTGGCGGCTTGCACGTCACCGGTCTTGTGAAAGGCGAAGCCGCCTTGCGCGGCAGCGGCGGCGCGGGCGGTGGCTTCCAGATGGCTGGCGATCTGCTTCGAATCGGGCGCGCCGGCGGGCGGCGCGCGCCATTCGATGTCGAGCGCCTGCGCACCTTGTTTGGCGTGCCAGTAGGTGCGACCCACCACAGCCACGGCGGGGGTCGATCCGGCATAGGGGCCGAGCCGGATCACCCGCTCGACGCCGGGCAGCTTCATCGCCGCTTCGCTGTCTACCCGGCCCGGGCTGCCGCCCAACACCGGGCAGTGACGCACCACCGCATACAGCTGGCCCGGTTCGCGGGTGTCGATGCCGAAGCGCGCGCTGCCGTCGATCTTGGCCGCGAGGTCGATGCGCGGGGCGGAGGTGCCGATCAGGCGCCAATTTTTCGGGTCCTTCGGTTTAACGTCACCCACCGGCGTCGACGCAGCCACACGGGCCAGCTCGCCGAAATGCGCGCTTTGTTTGGCGCCGGAGTGGCTGACCACGCCGCTGTGGATCTCCAGCTCCTCGCGCGGCAGCTTCCATTGCAGCGAGGCGGCGCCCAGCAGCTGCGCGCGCGCCGTGGCGGCGGCCAGGCGCAGCACGTTCCACGCGTCGGCCACGCTGGACGACCCGCCGGTGACGCTGATGCCCAGCTCGCGCGCCACCTTGCTGACGATCCAGCGGCCGGTTTTCACGCCGCCGGTTTCACGGCCGGGCTCGCTGTCATGCGGGTGGATCGGCAGGCTGCTGACGAACATGGCGACGTTGCCGTAAAGCTTGTCGGGTGCGGCCTGCACCAGCTTGATCTTGGCGAGCGAGATGTCGAGCTCTTCGGCCACCAGCATGGCCAGCGCGGTGTGCACACCCTGGCCCATTTCGCTGCGGTTCATCGCGAGCTGCAGCGTGCCGTCGGGGTTGACCTTGATCCAGCCGTTCAAACCCACCGGGCCTTCAGCGGCGGGCGGTGTGTCGGGGCGGCCCTGGCGGCTGCGCGGGGGCAGCACACCCCAGCCGACCACCAGCGCGCCGGTCACGCCGGCGCCGAGCAGGAGCATGTGGCGGCGCTTCATGCGACCGCCTTGCCTTCGCCACGCAAGGTTTTGGCCGCTGTCTTGATGGCCTCCCGAATGCGGGGGTAGGTGCCGCAGCGGCAGATGTTGGTGATGGCGGCGTCGATCTCGGCGTCGCCGGGGTCGCGGTTTTTCGACAGCAGGTCGGCGGCCGCCATCAGCATGCCGCTCTGGCAGTAGCCACATTGCGGCACCTGGTGCGTCACCCAGGCCTTTTGCAGGGCATGCGGTTGATCGACCGAGCCCAGGGCTTCGATGGTGCGTACCGGCAAGCCCCGCACGGCCGACAGCGGCGTCACGCAGGAGCGCACGGCTTGTCCGTCCACATGCACCGTGCAGGCCCCGCAGGCCGCCACGCCGCACCCAAACTTGGTGCCGGTGAGGTTGAGCACGTCACGGATCACCCACAGCAAGGGCATGTTGGGGTCGACGTCTGCGTCGGCGATCGTTCGGCTCTGGCCGTTGACGCTGAGATCCATGGGCTGGCTCCATCCGCGATGAGGTGGGCGCATTCTGCTGCATCGGCCCCAGGCGCCGGGCAGACACAATGCAGACCCGTTGGCGTGCCGCAGGTACGAGCCTTGCATACAAGTTCCGAGATTTTGTTGATTCCCCTACTCATCACAACCGTTGGAGTGCTCCTTCCATGACCCATCCTCTCAAAGCCGCTGCCCTGGCCGCCGCCACGCTCTGCCTGCCGATCGCTGCGGCGGCGCAGTCTTCGGCTTCCGTCTACGGCCTGATCGACATGTCGGCCGGCCAGTTCCAGGACGCGGGCGCGCTCAAGGTCAAGAAGGCGCAGAGCGGCAACATGACCACCAGCTACCTGGGCTTCAAGGGCACCGAAGAACTGGGCGGCACCATCAAGGCCATCTTCGCGCTCGAGACCTTCTACCTGGCCGACACCGGCGCTGCAGGCCGTTTTGGGGGTGACGCGTTCTGGGCGCGTGCCGCCTGGGTGGGCTTGCAGGGCGAGTTCGGTGCCACCCGGCTGGGCCGCACCACCAACCAGTTTTTTGTCTCCACGCTGATCTTCAATGCCTTCGGTGACTCGTTCGGTTACTCGCCGTCGATCCGCCAGGTGCTGACGCCCACGGTGGCGCACCCGCAGATGCTGGCCTTCCTGGGCGACACCGGCTGGAGCAACTCCATCCTCTACTCCAGCCCGAGCTCGGGCGGTTTCAGCTTCAACCTGCAAGGCTCGCTCGGTGAAGGTGCTGCCAGCGCGCGTGGCCGCAACGTGGGCGCCAACGTGCTCTATTTCGGTGGCCCGTTCGCGGCCACGGTGGCGGCGCAGCAGGTCAAACAAGGCATCAGCGGCTTCACCCCGGCCATCCAGTCGGCCGGCTTCAAGAGCCAGGACTCGGTGCAGGTGGGTGCCTCGTATGACCTGAAGGTGGTCAAGCTTTTCGGCCAGTACAGCCAGGTCAAGACCCAGGCCACAGTCGACACCAAGAGCACCATCTACGGTTTCGGTGCGTCGGCTCCCCTCGGCCCAGGCAAGCTGCTGGCCCAGTACGGCAATGCCAAGGCCGAGTTCCCGACCAGCGACGTGGTGAGCAAGACGCTGACCGTCGGCTACGACTACTTCCTGTCGAAGAACACCGACGTCTACGCCCTGGTGATGAACGACAAGCTCACCGGCCTGGCCAACGGCAACACCATTGCGTTGGGCTTGAAGCTGAAGTTCTGAGCGTACTGAGCGCCCCCGTGGGGGGTCAAGAAAACTTGGGCGGCCCGGCGTTTTCTTCAGAGCCGGGTGAACAGCAACTGAGAACTCAGGCGCGGGTCGTCGGCATCGGTCACCAGGCAGATGTCGATGCCCGCCGCGTGCGCTCGGGCGGCAATCCCTTCGACCTTGAGGGCGGTGTCGGCCAGCCGGTGCAGCGCCACCAGTTCACCAGCGGCATCGACCACCCCCAGCGCGCTGCCACGGCAAGGCCCGTCGGCATAACTGTCGGCGGTGTTTTCGGCCGCCGCGCAGAAGAGCCAGCCACCGCCGGGCAGCGCGGTGCCATCGGTGAAGCCCAACTCGACACCGTCGATGGCACCCAGCCGGTACGGCTTGATGGCGCGTGGCGCCACCGTGTGGCGTTTGCCTTGCATCACCGCGCGCAACTCGCTCAGCCGGTAGTGCACCGCCGCGTTGTCCGACTCACCGCTGATGCCACGGTGCAGCAGCACGAGCGAGCCACCGATCCACATCGCACCTTCGATGTTGATCTCGCCCAACGCGGCTCGCAGTGGTTCGTAAAGCGGCTTCAAATCGAAGCGCTGCACGCGTGACGACGGCTCACCGCGCGCACCGAGCGGGATCACGATGCCGGCGTCGCGGTTGGGCCGCGAGCCCGAGCCAAAGGCCACCAACGTGCCGTGATCCCCACCGGGCAGCAGCAGCAAGGCCTCCAGATCGGGCTTCAGTTGTTTGCGCGCCTTTTTCGACTGCGGCAGGTCGCCCGGAAGAATGCGGTGCAGCGCGCCCGGGCTGTGCAGGTCACGAAACACCGCCAGGTGGTGCTCGTCGTCTGACACGACATACGCCCGGCCGTGGGCACACACCAGGCCGCTCGCGGCACTGAAATGCGGCTGGCCACGCGGGTGTTCGGCTTCGGTCACCGTCAACGAGCGCAGCGGCTCGGCCAGCAGCGCTTGTGTCGTGAAAGGCAGCGTGTTCATGCACCAAGGCTAGCAGCGGCGGCTGACAGAGGCGCCGGGCCGCCCGAAAGCTGTTAGAACCGAGCTTTCTTGCGCATTGGAGAGCCCCATGGCCCAGACACACGCCCGCTCAGGACAGGTGGTCAGCGTTCTCCCACTCGGCGATCAACTCGGCAGCGCCAAGACCACGGCCCTGCTCAAGGCCGAGCAGCTGGAGGTGATTCGAGTGGTGCTGCTGGCCGGCAAAGAAATGCGCGAGCACAAGACGCCGGGCGAGATCACGGTGCAGTGCATCGAGGGCCGCATCGAGTTCCGCACCCCCGACGCGGTGCAGGTGCTGTCGCCGGGCGACTTCATGCACCTCGCGCGCGAAGAGCCGCACTCGCTGCGGGCGATCACCGACGCGTCGGCGCTGGTGACGATTCGGTTGTGATGCCGCTCAGCTGTTGGCTGGCTTGAAGTAGCGCGCTTCGAGCACCTTGGCGTTGGTCAGGTGCAGCTTGACCTGCACACGCTCCAGCCAGGTCAGCGGCTGAATGCGCCCATCGGGCATGGCCAGGACGGCGCCGAGGATCGGCTCGTCTTCGATGCGGGATTCCTGGAACTGGCGTGCCAACAATGCTTCGCTCATGGGGGTCTCCTGTGTCTGCGTTTGACGAGATCGTCACGGCAGCTTCTGCCTGTAACAAGTTGTAGTGTAGGCAGCGGGCCTCGGCGAGAGAAGGGGTTGGGCGGGGTGTTACCTATGGGCAAACCCTTGCTGCCGGCGCGGCGGGTGCAAACTCTCGTCATGCCCGTCACCGCCCTTGCCCACCTGCCCCCCAGCGGCCCGACCGAGCTGCTGTTCCTGCTGTTCCATGGTGTGGGTGCCGACGCCTCCAACATGACGCCGCTGGCGCAGCGCCTGGTGGCCGAGTACCCGCAGGCGGCGGTGGTCTGCCTCAATGCGCCGGATGCCTTTGATGGCATTCCAGGTGGGGGCTCAGGCTGGCAGTGGTTTTCTCTGCGTGAGCTGAACGATGCCAACCGCGCCGAGCGCGTGGCAGCAGCGTTGCCGAGGTTCGTGGCGACCGTGCGCGCGCTGCAGCAGCAGTTCGGCATGACCTGGGAGCGCACCGCGCTGGCCGGCTTTTCGCAGGGCGCGATCATGGCCTTGGAAGCGGTGCAGGCCGAGCCCGCGCTGGCGGGCCGGGTGCTGGCGTTTGCCGGCCGCCACGCATTGCAGCCGGTGCATGCGCCGCACGACACCACGCTGCACTTCTTTCACGGCATGGTCGACGCGGTGATCCCGCCCGGCCCGGCCATCGACTCGGCGGAACGCCTGGTCGCGCTCGGCGGCGACGTGACGGCCGACGTGCTGCCACACATCGGCCACGAGCTGCACCCGCTGCTGATCGACAAGGCGATCGAGCAGCTGCGCACCTTCTTGCCCAAGAAGGTCTGGCGCGACGTGATGAGCGAAGCGCCCATCGTGCCGCGTGTCGCGTCGAGCGACGAGCTGGGCGAGGGCTGAAGGCGGGCTGAGTGCTTCAAGCGCCGTGAGCGATGTGCTTGTTTGTGCGTCGGTTTGTCTCTGATGTTGAAAACAGGTTTCGGGTTGGAGCTTGTGGAGCTGGTCTCGCCCGATCGCTTTAGAAAGAGAAAATCTCGGGCGGCAGCTTTGCGGCCGATCTTCCGTCGGCTCTTCGCGGCCACTCCCGGTCACGCGACCAACCCAATCTGGCGCCTGCTGGCGCGGGGGGCGTCGACAGTCGACAATTGTCCGGGCCGTGAGTCGAGCGATCACGGAATCACCCGCCCACCGAACGCAAAGGCACCCCATGAACTCCCGTCGTCACTTCATCGCCATCCTGCCTTTCGCCGGCCTGTCCGTCCTTTACGCTTGCGGCGACAAGGCGGCATCAACGTCGGCTGCTCCTGCGCCCACACCTGCGCCCACACCTGCACCTGCTCCCGCACCGGAACCGGCCGCCGCACCAGCTGTAACGGCCACGTCCGCCCCGGCGCCCGCAGCCGCTGCCGCGGGCCCGATGGTCGACCCGGCCGAGGCCGCCGCCGTCGCGCTGGGTTACGTATCTGACGCAAAGGCCACGAAGGACCCCAAGCATGCCGTTGGCGCGGCATGCGCCAACTGCGCACTGTTTGCCGGCAAGCCCGGCGACGCCACTGGGTCCTGCCCGCTGTTCCCAGGCAAGCAGGTAGCAGCGGCTGGCTGGTGCACGGCATACCAGAAGAAGGCCTGAGCTCTCGGCTCCCGTCAGCATGGTGCGGGGCGGCGTCGTTTCCAGCTCGCTGACCGCTGGCAAGAACGGGCAGTCGGCACCCAGCAGCCTTCTGTCTCGCTTGCACCGTGCCGCTTTCTGGCTGGCGGTTTAAACGGCCGGATGCCCGGTCAGAGTCGGCCGTACCGGTTCGCCGCTTTCAGAAGCAGCCACTGCGGGTGCAACGCTTGGCGCCGTTGCACGCAGCTTGGTCGCCGCCAGCCAATATCAGCTTCCAGCGTAGACCTGCCTCAGCCCTGCGGAAGTCATCAATCTCAGCTTTCGGCCCGACCGGCCCAAGGACGACTCCTGGCCTCAGTCCAACACCACCGTGGCCTTCACCGCCCCCGCCCGATCGGCGCGTGCGCTCAGCGCCAGCTGCGTCCCTTTGGGCGCGCGAACCACCCACTCTGCCACCGCGCGGTCGGCGGTGATGTCGCGGGTCGGCAAAAAGTGTTGCAGTGAATTTTTCGGCGCATGGCCTTCGAGCTGTGGGCCTTCGAAACGCTCCTTGCCGCTGACCAGCGACACCGTGGGGTCGCTCGGCGGCAGATGGATCTCGAACATCACCCCGCGCACCACCTTGCGCTCGAGCGCGCGTTTGCTCACGTAAGCCGGCAGCCAGCCGCTGTTGCACACCGCGAAGCGCACCCGCCAGGTGTCGGGGCCGAGCGCGCGCACTTCGGTGCGCAGCACTTCGAGCTTGGGCAGGCTGAGCGCGATCTGCGTCATCCACTTCGGGAAACGTGCGGCCTCGCGCTCGCGCAAATGTGGCGGCGGGTTGCGCCAGAAATTCATCTTGTCCCAGCCGCCGATCTCGATGGCGCCCAGCTGCGGGTGGTGAAACGGTTTCCAGTCGGCATGGGCCTGGCCGGCGCAGTGGTCGTCGCTCCACTTCAGGAGCTTCAGGTCGTCTTCGACCGGGTGCTCGCGGTACCAGTCGATCCACTTGTAGTCGGTGATGCCGGCTTCCTTGTTGGGCGACCAGATCTCGACCACCCAGAACAGCGCGCCCAGGTGTTCGTAGACCCAGTCTTGCGTGCCGGTGATGGTTTCTTTCGGGTGGTACTTGAAGTCGTGCCAGATGCTGATCGCCGGGTAGCCGGTGAGCTCCTGCCCCAGCTTGCTGAAACGTTTGAAGGCCCACAGGTCTTCGGGAATCATGTCGTCGTCGCTGTGCGTGCCCATCGGCCGCAGGATCACGCCGCTGTGCGTGTGGTAGCTGATGGCCGCGCCGATGTTGGGGTGCTTGACGATGAAGTCGACCATCGCCCGCACCTCGGGCTCGCTGGTCGGGTAGGGGCCGGCGCCGACCTGCTCGCCTTCTTGCCGCCACTGCCCGGGGAAGTTGCGGTTCAGGTCCAGCCCTTCGGCGTCGGGGTTGACCTTGACGGTGAGGCCGTCGAAGTTCTTCAGCGTGCCCTCGGGGATCACGCGGTAGTACTCGCCGCCAAATTCGCCCGGCTCACGCGCCACCATCAGGCGCGGGTCCTGGGCGCATTTTTTGTGGCTGCCCATCGGGTCGGGCACGCGCATGAAGAGCATGCGGCCGTCGCCGTCGACGTCTTCCATGGTCAGGCCCTCGACCGTGTCTTCGTCGAACGGGTAACGCCGGGTGGACGAGCGGATGTGGCGCGGCTTGTCGCCGAGGGCCAGCTCGGCGCCGTCGGGGTTCAGGCGAGGGCAGATGTAGACCGTGCGGGTGTCGAGCAGCTGCGTGATCTCGCGGTCGCTGCCGTAGCCGCTCAGCAACTGATGCAGGTAGTAGAGGCAGGCGGTGCTCGCGGTCAGCTCGGCGGCGTGGATGTTGCCGTCGAGCCAGAAGGCGGGTTTGTCTTCGGCCGGCCCGGTCGCGGTGTGCGTGAGGGTGGCGACCCAGATGTCGCGGCCTTCGTGGCTCTTGCCCATCGAGGCCACCTGCAAGAGCGCGGGGTAGGCGTCGGCGTAGTCGAACAGCAGCCGCGTCAGCGCGTCGTATTTGTAGAAGGTGTCGAAGCGGGGGGTGGGCGGTTTGGGCAGGGTCATGTGCGGGGTTCTCGGGGTCGGGTCAGGTGGGGGTGGCTTGGCCATCGACAAAGACACGCAGCTCGCCGGGCGCAAACGCCACCCAGGCTTCGTTGGCGGTGAGCGGCTGCGTCACCACCACAGCAACCCGGTCAGTGGGTTGGGTGAGCTGGGCAAAGTCGACGCTCATGTCTTCGTCTTGCAAGTGGGCGGTGTGAAACGGGTGCTGGCGCAGCAGGTAGTGCAGCTGGGTCGAGCAGTGCGCCCACAGCGCCTGCCCGTTGCTGAGCATGAAGTTGAAGGTGCCGTGCGCGGCGATGCGTGGTGCCAGCTCGCGCAATGTGACGGTGAGCTCGGCGATCGACGGCACACCGGCATGCGCCTTGGCCAGCTCCTGCATCAGCCAGCAGAAGGCCAGCTCGCTGTCGGTGTCGCCCACCGGGCGGAAAGCGCCGTGCAGCGGCGGCGCAAAGTTCTTCAGGTCGCCGTTGTGCGCAAAGGCCCAGTAGCGGCCCCACAGCTCGCGCTGGAAGGGGTGGGTGTTTTGCAGCGCCACCCGGCCCTGCGTGGCCTTGCGGATGTGGGCGATGACGTTGTCGCTGCGGATCGGGTAGTGCCGCACCATCTCGGCCACGGGTGACACGGCAGCGCTTTGGGCGTCGACGAAGAGGCGCACGCCGGCGTCTTCGAAAAAGGCGATGCCGAAGCCGTCTTTGTGCTCTTCGGCGCGCCTGGCAAAACCGGTGAAGCTGAACACCAGGTCGGTGGGTGTGTTGGCGTTCATTCCGAGCAGTTGGCACATGGTGTGGCTACTCGGTGAACAGGCGCCTGACGCCCTTGAACGTGAACAGCTGGCCCGGGTTGCTCGTTTCGTTGAGCACGCCGCTCATGCGCTGCAGCAGGCGTTTGCTCTTGCGTGCGCGCCAGATCAGCAGGTCGATCAACCACGGGTGGGCGTTGACGCGGTTGCCACGTTCGTACAGCTCGAAGCGCGGCTTCAAGGCCTGCAGCGCGGCTTCGTAGTGCTGGCGCACGGCGGCGTCGTCTTGTCGATCTCGCACGATGGCCTCGGCGGCGAGCATGCCGGTCTCCAGCGCCTTGCCGATGCCTTCGCCGGTGAACGAGTAGGTGCTGCCGACGGCCTCGCCGGTCACCAGCAAACCGGCGCGGCTGTAACGCGCGCCGCTCAGGTTGAAGCGCAGCGGCGCGCCTTTTAAACCGCCTTGCATCACACCGCCGGCCATCAGCTCACGGGCCGGCGCGTAAAACTCGCAGAAGCTCTCGAACACCTGGCGCAGGTTGACGCTTTGTT
>NZ_JANOCG010000620.1:0-4429 GCF_031412075.1 Rhizobacter sp. | reverse complement strand
GTCGTCACGATCGGACGGCGCGACGGGCCGAGCCGCCGCCGCGAACAAGGACCGGCCGGGGCTCTGGCACGCCGTGGCGTTTGATATGAATCAAGCATGCAAACGAGTCGATGTCCAAGAATCAGCTTCGAACGATCACTGCTCGGCCAAGCGAGCCAAGGATATCTCGATGGCAACGCATCACAAGGCCTCTCTCACCGCACTGGGCCTGCTCTTCGGCGCAGCGCTCAACAGCCCGGGCGCGCACGCCCAATCACGGGGCGAACTGCTCTACTCGACGCACTGCATTTCCTGCCACACGACACAAATGCACTGGAGAGACAAGAAGCAGGCCACCGACTGGGCAAGTCTTCGCGTTCAGGTTCGGCGCTGGCAGGACAACGCCGGCCTGGGCTGGAACGAGGCCGACATCCGCGAAGTGACGCTCTACCTCAATGAAAGCATCTACCGCTACCCACAGACCTCCGATTCACTGGTGCTCAGGGCGCGCTGGCCGTCGTCACTTCGCCACGCGATGCTCAACGCTCGTGAGTGACTTTTGCAGGTGCCGCCAACGTGTTGCCGGCCCAGCGCCATGAACGAAGGACAGACGCCGGTCTGGCTGCGCCGGACTGTGGTGGCGGGTTTGCTCGGCGGCCTGCTCTTTGGGGGCTTCGTGGTGCTGCGGCCGTTTCTGTCAGCCATCGCCTGGGCCGCGATCCTGACTTACGCGTCGTGGCCGCTGCATCTGCGTGTGGTGAAGAGGCTGCGCGGCAACCGCACAGGGGCTGCGCTGGCCATGGCCTTGATGTTGACGCTGACCCTGGGGGTGACGTTGATCTGGCTCGGTGTGTTGTTGCGCAGCGAGGGGATGGCGGCGGTCCATGAAGTTGCCGCATTGCTGGAGGCTGGTGTCCCCCTGCCCGAACCGGTGGCGCGCATTCCGTGGCTGGGCCCATGGCTGCAGGAACGTCTGGCCGAGCTTGGCAGCGATCGTGCGGCCTGGGGTCGGCAACTCTCGGCCATGACCATGCAATGGGGCGGCCTGGCGATGCGCCTCATCGGCGACCTCGGCGTCAATGCACTGCGCTTGGCGGTGGCGTTGCTGACCTCGTTCTTTCTGTTTCGTGATGGCGACCGCCTGCTTGAGCAGCTGCGCCACGTCCTGCAAAGCTTGCTGGGCAATCATGTCGACGCCTATTTCACGGCGGTAGGCGACACCACGCGAGCGGTGGTCTATGGCCTCTTGGTGGCGGCGCTCGCTCAAGGGTTGCTGGCAGGCCTGGGCTATTGGGCGGCGGGCGCGCGTGCACCCGTTTTCTGGGGTGCGGTCACGGTCCTCGTGGCGCTCATCCCCTTCGGCGCACCATTGGTTTGGGGTTCCATTGGCGTGTGGCTGCTGTTCCAGGGCGAGGTTGGCGCGGGCATCGGACTCCTGTTGTGGGGCATGCTGGTGGTCAGCTGGATCGACAACCTGGTGCGCCCCTGGATCATCAGCGGCGTTGCCAAGATCCCGTTCCTGCTCGTGATGTTCGGCGTCTTGGGCGGGCTGGCCGCTTTCGGGCTTGTCGGCCTGTTCGTCGGCCCGGTCACCCTGGCCGTCCTGCTGGCTCTGTGGCGCGAATGGGCCGCGAAGAACTCTCCAAGCCCGGCTCCGGCGTCCTGATGAGCGCACACAACCGTCACCGCGGCAGGACTGTCCAGCCCAGGGCGAACGCAGCACCCAGGGCCATTGCCACCGCGTAGCCACGCAGTACCGGCCAGCCGACGGCCACACCGCCGACCTTCCACGCGATCGCTGCCTTGGTCAGCATGTTGGCGAGCGTGGTCAGGCCGACGGCCAGCACGGCCGTCGATACCGGCAAGCCACCGGCTCCCTGAAGTCGCGCCACCGAGATCACTGCGGCGTCCACATCTGCCAGGCCGGACAACGCCGCCAGTGCATAGATGCCAGGCGCGCCAAGCCACGCCTGGGCCGCTGGAACGAGCACGGCCAGGACGGCCAGGAACAATCCGAAACCCAGTGCAGTGACGAGGTCGAAGGCAGCCACCGGCTCGACCTCTTGCGAAGACAAAACCTCTTGCCCCGAGCGCCTGCGCCACTGCCAGACCGCCAACAAGAGCAGCGCCACCCCGGTCGCAGCGAGTGGCACGCCCAGTGGGCGAAGCAGCCCCGGCGACACCGACGCGAGCAGCACGCAGATGCGAAGAAACATCACCCCGCAGGCCGCCAGAGCACCCGCCGCAGCGGCCTGGGCCAGTGCGGGTTGTCGCTTCGCATGCCGGGCCAGCGCCAGCGTGGCCGCTGTCGAAGAGGCCAGGCCGCCGAGCACGCCGGTCCAGAACACGCCGCGGTGGGCACCCGTGATGCGCATCGCGAAATGGCCCGCGAGCGAGAGCCCGGCAATCAGCACCACGGCCCACCACAAGCGGTATGGGTTCAGGGCCTGGTAGGGCCCGAATCCCGCGTCCGGCAGGTTCGGCAGGATCACCAGCGAGAGCACCAACAACTGCAGCGCCGCGGTCAATTCGCGGTGTTGCATCAGCTGCAACCAACGGTGCAGCGTGGACTTGAGATTGAGCAGCACCGCGACCACCACGGCGGCCGCCAGGGCTTGCGCCGCCGCACCGCGCGCGGCCAGGGCGCCGAGCACCAGGGTGAGCAGCATCGCGACGGCCGTGGTGATGCTCAGGTTGCCCGACTCCCGGGAGGCTTCCCGGTAAGACACCGCCAGCAGAAGCGACAGGCCGAACACTCCGCCCAGCAGTGGCCAGGCGCCGAATTCGGTGAGCAGCACCGCCAGCGCGCCGCCCAGCAACCCGACCAGCGAGAAGGTGCGCAAGCCGGCCACCCGCCCGCCCTCGGCCAGGTCACGGTCGCGCCAGCCGCGCTCGACGCCGATCAGCACGCCCACGGCGAGCGACGCAGCAAGCCCTTGCGCCGTCGCCCAGGTGTCGAGTGAACCCAAGGTCAAAGCACCTCCGTCGCTACTCAATCGCTGCCTCGCGACTTTTCACTTCAACACCGACCAGCGGGTCCATGTCGGCCGCGTGTGATCAGGCAGGCCACGTTGAGAGGTGCTCTGGCACGTGCACCGTCCAGCCGAGTTCGTCTTTGATGCGCAGCCGCAAGGTGTCAGCAGCCTGCGCTTCGCCGTGGACCACAAAAATCTGGCGCGGCGCGGCGTCCAGGGCGCGCATCCACGCCATCAATCCGTTGGCGTCCGCATGGCCCGAGAACCCTTCGAGCTGGCTGACCTCGGCCTTCACCGCAACGTAGGCACCGTGGATCTTCACCTCGCGTGCCCCGGCAACGAGCTTGGCCCCGCGCGTGCCCGCAACCTGGAAGCCTGGAAAGGCGATGTGGTTCTTGGGGTTCGGCGCCATGGCCTTGAGGTGGTGCAAGACGCGGCCCCCGGTGGCCATGCCGCTGGCCGAAATGATCACGCACGGGTACCGCGCCCGAGTCAGCTTTTCTGATTGCTGCGGCGTGGTGACCATCGTGACACCGTCGGTCAATGCGCTGGCTTCACGCGAACTCAGGCGCAGCAACCGCCGGTGGCGCTGGTACAGCGCCGTGGCCTGGATGGCCATCGGGCTGTCCAGGTACACCGGCATGTCGAGCGGGATCTCTCCCGCTGCCCGCAGGGTCTGCAAGCTGTGCAACAGCGCCTGCGCACGGCCGACAGCAAACGATGGCAGCAGCACCGAACCGCCGCGCCGAACCGTGGCCCGGATGATGGCGCCCAGGCGCTGGTCCGCGTCGTTGGCCGGATGGGTGCGGTTGCCGTAGGTGGACTCGATCAGCAACACGTCGGCCTGCGACACGGTCTGCGGCGCCGGCATCAGCACATCGTCATCGCGCCCGAGGTCGCCCGAGAAGACCAGGGATTCGTCGCCCGAGCGAAGCGCCACGGCACACGCGCCCAGCAGGTGGCCGACGGGTGTGAGTGAGATGCGCACGGGCCCCAGGCGAACATCGCGCCCCGCCGCCATCGGGATGATCTTCGCGATTGCGCGTTTGGCATCCGCCACGCCGTAGAGCGGCAAGGCTGTTTCGTGCTTGGAGTATCCGTACTTGTTGGCGCGCCGGGCGTCTTCTTCCTGGAGCTTCGCGCTGTCGAGCAGCAACACTTCGCACAGGTCGCGCGTGGCCGCCGATGCGTACACCGGTCCTGTGTAGCCTTGTTTGACCAACGACGGCAAGTAGCCGCTGTGGTCCAGATGGGCATGGCTGAGCACCACCGCGTCGATCTCCTTGACGGGTATCGGAAGCGCTGCCCAATTGCGCTCGCGCAGCACCTTGAAGCCCTGAAACAAGCCGCAGTCGAGCAGCGGCTTCGCGCACGCTAAGGCCATCGGTGAGACCCGCAACAAATTTTTCGGCTGACCCTGCTTCACGGATCACTTTCACCCTCAGCTCAGCGAGCTGGGCGTACGCACCAGCAGC
>NZ_JANOCG010000619.1:0-4906 GCF_031412075.1 Rhizobacter sp. | reverse complement strand
ACACGGGGCCGTTCAACACTGCGTTCATCTTCCGCTCCAGTGAACAATGCGACGCTCTAGTAACAAGAAGAGCACGTTGAGCGCATAACCGAGCGCACCGGCGGCCAGGATGCTGGCGTACATGTCTTTCACGTTCATCACTTGCTGCGAGTTGATGATGCGGTTGCCCAGGCCACTGTCGGCGCCGATGAACATCTCGGCCACGATCACGATCACGAGCGCCATCGATACCGCCGAGCGCAGGCCGACGAAACTCGGCTGCAGGCTTTCCCAGATGAGCACGTCCTTGAACACCTGCCAGCGCGAGGCTCCCATCACCTTGGCGGCCATCACGCGCTGCTTGCGGGCGTTGATCACCCCGTACGCGCTGTTGAACACCACGATCAGAAGCGCGCCAAAGGCGGCGATGGCGACCTTGTTGACGTCTGACACGCCGAAGATCATCAGGAACAGCGGGATCAGCGCCGACGAGGGCGTGGAGCGAAAGAAGTCGATCAAAAACTCGACGCTGCGGTAAGCCTTCTCCGAGCTGCCGAGCAACACACCGAGCGGCATGCCCACGGCAGCGGCGATCAGGAAGGCCTGCACCGTGCGCCACACGGTGACGGCAAAGTCGGTCAGCAATGGGCCGCCGGCCAGGCCGCTGAACAACGCACCGAGCGCCGCCATCGGTGGCGGCAGCAAGATGGCCTTGATGAAGCCGAGACGCACCGCCAGGTCCCACACGATGAAGAGCACGATCGGCCCGATGAAAGGCAGGGCCTTGTCCCAGCTCGGCTTCCGGGGCACCGCCGCAGGCGCGTTGGCGGACGGTGGCGACCAGGGCTTGGCGGTCGGCGCCGCCGTCGTCGAGGGGATGGCGCTCATGGTGTCGCCGCCGGGCCGCCCCAAGGCGACACGCGCCCCCCTGGGGGGCAGTGCAGCCGCGAAGCGGCAAACGTGGGGGCAGTCATCAGTTCAGCCCTTGTAGAGCATCGAGTCGACCATCAGGCGCGACGAGAAGATGCCCTTCTCGGCGAACAGATCGAAGAACTTCTGGAAGTGCGCCACGTCGGCGGGCGTGAACTCGTTGTACATGGTGTAGGCGGCCAGCGGCACTTCGCTGGTCAACGCGCCTTCGATCGCGGTGTAGCCCTTGAGGTACTGGCGTGCCTCGACCGATTTGTTGCGCACATAGGTCACGCCCTTGCCGTAGGCGGTGATGAACTTCTTCGCGACCTCGGGGTGCTTCTTGATGAACTCCGACGACAGCGAGGCCGAGCCGCCGAACCACGGCGCCATCGGGTCGCCCAGGATGTAGCGGGCAATCACGCCGGGTTCGAGCACGCGGGTGGTGCCGTTCATGCGGCCGATGGTGCCGGTGGGCTCGAGCGTGTAGGCGCCATCCACCTGGCCTGCCGCGAGTGCGGCCACGTGCTGGCCGATCGGCAGCTCGACCACGGTGGCGCCGGTGGCACCGCCACGCTCGAGCACTGTCTTGGCGAGCGTCACGTTCTGGATGCCGGGGCCGGAGGCGATGCGCTTGCCCTTCAGGTCGGCCATCACCTTGGCGGGGCTGGCCACCGGCACGATCACTTCGTCGAGCACGTTTTTCACGTTGCTCGGGTTGGAGCAGAAGATCTTGAAGGTGCCGGGCTGGGCGATCTCGCCGATGGCGATGTTGGCCGAGCCGGTGCCGTTCGACGTGCCGTCGGCGCGGCCCGACAACACCGCTTCCATCACCTGCTGGGCGCCTGCGAACTTGAGCGCCTCCACATCGAGGCCGGCTTCCTTGAAGTAGCCGAGTTCGATGGCCGAATAGAAGGGCAGGCCAGCCGCGATGGGCCAGTAGCCGATGCGGATCTTGGGGCCGGCTTGTGCCCGCAGCACCGCCGGTGCGCCCAGGGCGAGCGCAGCGCCCGCGGTGACCAGGCTGCGTCGGCGAAGGTTGAAGGTCTTGTCGCTGCTCATGTGAAGGTCTCCGGGTAAAAAGTAGGGATCGGGGTGGCGGGCGCGAGGGGTTCAGCGAGGCGACTGGAGCGAGGCGAGATAGGCCCGCCAGCCGCCGAACGACGTGATGTCTGTGGCGCCTTCCAACGCCCATGCTTCGCAGATGAAACCGTGCACCGAGCTGCCGTCTGCCAGCGTCACGCTGCCCAGGCCCAGAGGTGCGGGGATCAGTGCAAGAAAGGAGCCAAGGGCGGCGACTGGCACGTCCCAGACTTCGACGGCAATCGCTGCGCCGCCAGTCGCCACACGCAGCAGCCCGGGTTTGGGCGGCTTGGTGCCGGGCAGCGCGAAAAAGCGGTACTGCGGCGCAGTGCTGGTGGCTTCGCGAAGCCGCGCGCCGCGCTCGTTGAGCTGGCTGTTGAGCGGCAGGCCGCTCAGGTGCGCGCCCACGACCGCGATCGCAAGCGTGGGCGCGGCGGCCGGGGTGTGGGTGAGCACGGGGCTGATGCCCCCGTGGCGCCCGAGCGCGCCCAGCGGCAGGTCGAGCTGGGCTTGCCAGCCGGCACCGAAGTGCGCCAACGCGGTGTCGTGGTTGGCGGGCGCAATGAAGGTCACGCCGAACGGCAGGCCACCGTCGGTGAAGCCGAAGGGCAGGGCGAGTGCGCACCAGCCGAGCAGGTTGACGAAGTTGGTGTACGCGCCGAGCTGCCCGTTGGCGCCGAGCGGGTCGGCGGCCAGCTCGGCCAGGGTCGGGTGGCCGGGTGCGGTGGGCGTCATCAGCACGTCGACCTGTTCCCAAATGGCTTTTGTATCGCACTGCGCGGTGCGCAGCTTGTAGAGGCCGCGAAACGCATCGGTGGCGCTGAAGCTGCGGGCGCTTTCGACGATGCTGCGCACCGACGGGTCGAAGGCCTGCGGATTCTGGTCGAGCAGCTTTTGCACCACCGCGTGGCGCTCGGCCACCCATGGCCCGCCATACAAGAGCTCGGCGGTGTCGTGCAGCAGCGAGAAGTCGAGCGGCACCACTTCGTGGCCCAGCGCCTGCACGTGCGCGGCGGCCTTGGCAAACATCGCGCGGTACCCGCCTTCGCCTTGCGGGCCGGTGAACACCGGCCGCGACGGGATGCCCACGCGCAGCACTGGCTTCAAGCGCGCCGGGCCGGGCTCGAACTGGCTGTAGGCGTCGCTCGCATCGGGCCCTTCGATCACCGCGAGCACACGGGCCGCGTCGTCGACCGTGAGTGCCAGCACCGACACGCAGTCGATGCTGCGACAGGCCGGCAGCAGCCCGCCGGTGCCCACACGCCCCGGCGTGGGTTTGAGCCCCACGAGGTTGTTGAAGCCGGCCGGTATGCGGCCCGAGCCGGCGGTGTCGGTGCCCAGTGCAAACGGCACCTGGCCCATCGCCACCGCATAAGCCGAGCCTGAGCTGGAGCCGCCGCTCACCCGGGTGGGGTCGAAGCTGTTGGGCACCGCGCCATACGGCGAGCGCGTGCCCACCAGGCCGGTGGCGAACTGGTCGAGGTTGGTCTTGCCGACCGCGATCGCGCCCGCATCGACCAGTCTCTGCACCACCGTGGCGTGCGCGGTCGCCGCGCCGGTGGCGAAGCTCTTGCACGCGGCGGTGGTGGACAGCCCGGCCACGTCGATGTTGTCTTTGACACCGAAGGGAATGCCGAGCAAGGGTTGCGTCTCGAACACCGCCGGGCCGAGGCTCAACAGGCGCGCGTCGCAGGCGTCGGCCTGGGCCATCAGCGCCTCCTCACCCAGCAGCGAGATCCACGCTTCCTTGGCTTGCCGCGACTGCTCGGCCAGAAAACGCAGCATCAACTGCCGCACCGTCATGGTGCCTGCCCGCAGGGCTTGCTGCAGCTCGGCCAGGGTTCTGGGTTCAGTCATCGCGTAGCGCCCTTATCTAGTGCATGCCTTCTTGTATGCAAGATGACTAGCAGGACATGTGCCAGAACCTGGCTGCGCTGTTACCGCGCGTCACCCAGCGCGCGGCGCCCCGCGTGCGAGGTTGGCCGTGACCAGCGCTGCCGCGAGCGTCACCAGCCAGGAGAAGTACATCCACAACAAGAACACCGGGAACACCGCAAACGCGCCGTACACCGCCTGGTAGGTGGGGATCTTGATCAGGTAGGCCGCAAAGCCACGCTTGCCGAGCTCGAGCGCGACGCTCGCGAGCAAGCCACCCACGATGGCGTGGTGCCAGCGCACCCTGGTGTTGGGCACGAAGTGGAACAGGCAGGCGAGGCCCACCCAGCTCAGCAGCGCCGGGCACAGGGTCAGCACAAACCTGGCCGACGGCGGCAAGCTGCCGAGCCAGCCCATCGACATACCCAACACATACGAACTTGCCCACAGGCTCACGCCGAGCGCCGGCGGCCCCACCGCGAGCACCAGCGCATACAGCGCCACGCGCTTGAGCAGCGGGCGATTTTTCTTCACGCCCCAGATCTGGTTGAACGCGTTCTCGATCGTGAGCAGCAGCGCGAGTGCGGCGGCCAGCAGGAACAAGGAGCCCACCAGGGTAAGGCTGTTGGCGTTGACCGCGAACTGGTGCAGGTACTTCAGCACCGTGCGCGCAATGTCGGCCGGCAGCAGGCTCTTCAGCAGGTGCTCTTCGAGCGCCGCTTCGAATCGCTGGAACACGGGAAAGCGCGTGAACAGCGCGAAGCTCACCGCAATGAAGGGCACGATGGACAGCAGCGTGGTGAAGGTCAGGCTGCCAGCCACCTGCGGCAGGCGCTCCTTGCGGGCACGCTGGAGGGTGAGGCGGATCAGGCTGAACATGCGGTGTCATTGTGCAATCCGCGCGAGATACTGCCGCCCATGAATGTCGACGTGCTCCTTCCCGTGGGTGAGGCGGTGGGCCCGATCGAGCTGGCCAGCGGCGTGCTGATGCAGGTGCAGCGCTCGGTCGACACCGTGGCGAGCACCGACATCGTGATCGTGCCGTCAGTGCTCTTGCACG
>NZ_JANOCG010000618.1:0-3713 GCF_031412075.1 Rhizobacter sp. | reverse complement strand
GTGCCCATGCTCTTGTCGAGCACGGTGAAGTCGAGCGCGTAGTAGCCGTGGTAGGCGTAGTGCTTGAACTCCTTGTTGCCACCCACCACCCAGCCGTGGATCTGCTCGTAGGGCGCGGTGATCCAGATCGCGTTCACGCCGAGCTGCTTGAACCAGCCTTCGCGCAGCTTGTTGGTGATGCCTTTGAGGTCACCGCCGTGGAAGGTGCCGACGTCATCTTTCGGTGCCGCCTCGCGCTTGCGGCCATAACTGCCATCGTTCGCAGGGTTGCCGTTTTCGAAGCGGTCGGGAATGGCGAAGTAGACGATCGGGTTGTCGGCAAAGCGGCCGGGGGCTTGCACCGGGCCGGTGGGTACCAGGAGCTTGGCCACGGATGCCGCAGCGACCGTCACGACCTTCGGCGGTTCGTTGGCGCAAGAAACAGACAGCAAAGCGAGACCCAGGGCGGCCAGCAGCCGCCACGTCGACAGGTGGTTCATGGAGGAGTCCGATCAGGGGCAGGGCTTGTCGGCGCGCGCTTTTTGCGCGTCGGCGAGCGAGGTGTAGATCTTGCGGTCGCCGTTGTTGACCCAGATTTCCTTGGTCGTGTTGCCGTCGAAGGCCATGTCGCGGCCGCCTTGTTCCTTGGAGTCGCCCTTGTGGATGATGTAGTTGACGCGGCCCTTGACGAAGTCGTCGAGCTTCACCGTCCAGTAGACGCCGAAGTCGCCCTTGCCGCTGGGCGGCATGGGCTTTTGCCATTCGACGCCGGGCAGGGGAATGCCGCCGTCTTTCCACAGGTGAGCGCCCCAGCCGTCGTAGTTGCTGTCGCAGCGGTTGTAGTGGATGGTGGCGGTCTGCGCCTGGGCGGCGGCGCTCAGGGTGAGTGCAGCGGCCAGCAGGATCGAGTGCTTGAGCTTCATGGTGTGCCTCTCTCAGTGGGAGTGGTTGAAAACGGCGTCAGCCTTTGAGACCGCCAGCGGTGAGGCCGGAGATCATCCATTTCTGCGCCAGGATGAAGACGATGGTGATGGGCAGACCCGACAAAATGGCCGCAGCCGCGAAGTCGCCCCACAAATACTTCTGCTCGTACAAGAAGAGCTTGGAGCCGACCGCCAGCGTGAGCTTGGCCTCTTCGTGCAGCAGGATCGAGGCAACCGGGTATTCAATGATGGCGCCGATGAAGGCCAGCAAGAACACCACCATCAGGATGGGCACCGCCATCGGCAGCAGCACGAGGCGGAAGGCCTGCCAGGGGGTGGCGCCGTCGACCTTGGCGGCCTCTTCGATCTCGAACGGAATGGTGTCGAAGTAGCCCTTGATCGTCCACACGTGCAGCGCGATGCCGCCCGAGTAGGCGAGCAGCAGCGAGGCGTGGCTGTCGATGCCGACGGAGGGGAACACATTGCCCAGCCGGTCGAAGATGGCGTAGATGGCCACCAGCGCCAGTACGGCCGGGAACATCTGCATCAGCATCAGCCCCGAGAGCGAGGCCTGCTTGCCGCGGAACTGCATGCGCGCGAACGCATACGCGGCGGTGGTCGACAAGGTGAGCGTGATGAGCGCGGTGAGGCTGGCCACCTTGACCGAGTTCCACAGCCACAGCAGCACCGGGAAGTCGGGCTGCACCAGCCGGCCGTCGGGCGCGGTGTACGAGATGCCGAGCGCGAGCTTCCAGTGCTCCAGGCTGATTTGCTCCGGGATCAGGCTGCCGGCGGCAAAGTTGCCGGGCCGCAGCGAGATCGACAGGATCATCAGGAAGGGGAAGATCACCAGCAGCACCAGCCCGATCAGGAACAGGTGCGCGGCCAGCACACGCCAGCGGTGGGATTTGTCGAGGACGATGGCCATGACGTTTCCTTATCTCGCTTCTTCGCGAGCGATCTTGGTGAAGCGCATCTGCACCAGCGAGATCACCGCCACCATCGCAAAGATCACCGTCGAGATCGCTGCTGCCAGGCCGTACTGCTGGCCCGAGTCCTGGAAGGCGATGCGGTAGGTGTACGACACCAGCAGGTCGGTCGTGCCTGCCGGCACGCTGGTGTCCAAGAAGTCGGGCCGACCGCCGGTGAGCAGCGCGATCAGCACGAAGTTGTTGAAGTTGAAGGCGAAGGCCGAGATGAGCAGCGGCGTGAGCGGCTTCATGATCAGCGGCAGCGTGATGCGGAAAAAGTTGGTCAGCGGCCCGGCGCCCGCCACGGCCGAGGCTTCGTACAGGTCGGACGGGATGGCTTTGATCAGCCCCATGCACACGATCATCATGTAGGGGTAGCCCAGCCACACGTTGACGATCAGCAGCATCAGCTTGGCGAGCGTGGGGTCGGAGAACCACGCGGGGCGGATGCCGAACAGGGCTTCGAGGATCAGGTTGATTTCGCCGAAGTTGTTGTTGAACAAGCCCTTGAACACCAGGATCGAGATGAAGCCCGGCACCGCATAGGGCAGGAACAGCATCACGCGGTACACGCCCTTGAAGCGAAGCGCGTCCCAGTTGAAGAGCACCGCGAGGAACATGCCGAGCGCGGCGGCGATGAACACGGTGAGGGCGGAGAACACCACCGTCCACACGAAGATGCGGATGAAGGGCTCTTGGAATGCCTTGTCGGTGAAGATGCGGGTGTAGTTGGCGAGACCCACGCCGACCTGAAAGCCGGGCTGCACACGCTCGCCACTCGCGGTCTCGTAGAAGCCGCTGTCGAAGTTGGGGCGCAACACGCCGCCGTCGCGTTTGTTGAGCAGGCTGCCATCGGGTTGCTGCGCGTAGAGCGGCTGCACCTCACTGAATTGGCGCAGGCCGGTCATGCGCAGCTTGCGGCCGTCGGGCAGCACGAAGGCGAGGGCCTTCAACTGGGGTTGTTTGGCGATCAGGTCCTTGATCGGCAGCGGTTCGCCGAGTGCGATGGGCGCCTGCTCGGCGGGCTCGAGCTTGAGCTCCAGCGGGGCGTTGCTCTTGAGCGCGAGCGGGCCGGAGACGAAGGCTTTGCTGGCATCACTGTCTTCGAGCCGGGCGCGGAACTCGCGGCCATCGGCATGCAGGGTGAAGGCCAGCGGCTCGGCCTCGGCGCGGTAGGTTTCGTCCAGAAAGTATTGGGTGGCGCGCGGGAACTCCAGCAGGTTCTTCGAGCTGTGGTTGGTGAAGCCTATGCCCATGGTGTAGAGCATGGGGAAGACCACGAAGATCAGCGAGGCGGCGATGCCGGGAAAGAGGTAGCGGTAGGCGTAGGCGCGCGGCGAGGTGTAGACCCACAGCGCCAATGCCGAGATGACGAGCATGGTGCCGGCCAGCAGCGTCTCGCCGGCGGCGTGCACCAGCGTCACCACGTAGAGGGCGGCGATCAGAACCAGGGCGAGCAGGGCGCCTGGTGCCACACGCTTCAAAGAGGGCGAAAGGGTCATGGAGGGGTATCAGACAAAGGGCGGTGAACCACGGCGACAGCCGGGGCCCACCGCCGCGCACATCACTTCGCCGAGATGCGCTTGGCCGCAGCGTCCAGCGCTTCCTTGGGCGACTGGCGGCCTTCGGTCATGTTTTGCAGTGCCGATTGCATCGACGACCAGAAGCGGCCCATCTCCGGGTTGTTGGGCATGGGTGAGCCGTCTTGCGCGCTCGCCATGGTGGCCTGGATGTTGGGGTTGCTCTTGAGCTCGGCGTAGAGCGCCTTGCTGGCCGGGGTCCCCAGCGGCACGTCGTCGTTGATCTGCTTGAGGCCCTGCACGCTCAGCATGTGGTTCTC
>NZ_JANOCG010000617.1:0-6307 GCF_031412075.1 Rhizobacter sp. | reverse complement strand
ATGTACTTGGCCGACGCGCCGGTGGCGATGATGAGCGCGTCGCAGGTGTAGGTGCCCGAGTCGCCCTTGAGCGTGAACGGGCGCTTGGAGAAGTCGACCTGGTTGATGTGGTCGAACACGATCTTTGTGTTGAAGCGTTCGGCATGTTGCAAGAAGCGCTGCATCAGGTCAGGCCCTTGCACGCCCATCACGTCGGCGGGCCAGTTGTCGACCTCGGTCGTGGTCATCAGCTGGCCGCCTTGTGCGATGCCCGTGACGAGCATCGGTTTGAGGTTGGCGCGCGCCGCGTAAATGGCGGCTGTATAGCCTGCGGGGCCAGAGCCCAGAATCAGGACTTGGGCGTGTTGGTTAGTTTGGCTCATGAGAAAAATGGCAGTGTGAAAACGTCAAAGCAAACGCAAGAAATGTCAGTCTGACATGGGGTTGACGCCGACTGGCATCAATTCGTGTAATGGTGACAATACCGATATTTGGTGGAAGCGTTAGTTTTCCACGTTTGAATCCTTAGACTGCGCAATCGACACAAGGAGGTTCTCCGATGGCCATGTTGTCCAACCTGGACTTGATTCGGCGGGTACCGCTGTTTTCCCTGCTCACCAATGATCAGGCTTCAGCCATCGCCGACAGCGTGGTGAAGCGCCGGTTTCGCCGCGGTGAAATTATCGTGGAGCATGGCAAGAAGTCGAACGCGCTGTACATCCTGCTGACCGGGCGCGCACGGGTGCTGACTTCAGATTCGCGCGGACGCGAGGTGATTCTGGCGGTGCTGCAACCGGGCCACTATGTCGGCGAGATGAGCTTGATCGATAACGAGCCCCACTCGGCCACGGTGCGCGCCGAGGTGCAAACCGACATGCTGATCCTGGGCCGTGCCGAGTTTGCGCGCTGCCTGCCCGAGAACTCCAGCCTCTCTTACGCGATCATGCGCGGCTTGGTGCAGCGCCTGCGCAGCGCCGACCGCCAGATCGAATCACTGGCACTGCTCGACGTGTATGGCCGTGTGGCGCGCTCGCTGCTCGACATGGCCGAAGACGAGGGCGATGTGAAGATCATCCGCAACAAAGTCTCGCGCCAAGACATGGCCAAGATCGTCGGGGCGTCACGCGAGATGGTGAGCCGTGTGATGAAAGACCTGGAAGACCGCGGCATGGTCGAGACCCAGGAAAACGGCTCGGTCATCATCAAGGAACGCCTGACCGGCTGACCGTGCGGCGACACCGGTCCGCACATCATGTGCGCCCGGTCGCTTCGGCCACAATGGCTGCATGACATTTCCGCTTGGATCGCTTCGCCCTGACGCGGGCCACAACGCGTCGGCCGCTGGCACCTACACCCGTGATGGTTCACCCAGCTTGAGCGCGCCGTTCGAGCCCGTGGGTCTGCGCGCGCGTTTTGGCGTGCTGGTGGGTGGGGTGCTGTGGCTGCTGGCCTTGATTGCGATGGCCACACATAACCCGGCGGATGCCGCGTTCTCGACCTCTGGCACGGGCGCTTTGCCGCTCAACAAGATCGGCGCGCTGGGTGCGCGCTTCTCTGATCTTGTGTTCGTGCTGTTTGGCTACTCCGCCTGGTGGGGTTTGGTGATTGCCTTGCGCGCGTGGCTCGGCGCTCTCGCGCGCGTACTGCGCGGTGGTGACGCCCCCAGCACACACCGACCGCATTTGCCGCTGTGGATGTTCTGGGTGGGTGTGTTGCTCTTGCTCAGCGCCAGCTGCTCGCTCGAATGGACGCGGCTGTACCAACTCGAAACGCGGGTGGCCGGGGGCAATGCCGGCGGCGTGCTCGGTTATCTGCTGGGGCCGGTGAGCCAGAAGCTCTTGGGCTTTGCCGGCTCCGGTGTGTTGTGGATTGCGGTGTTGGTGGCGGGGTTGTCGCTGGCCTTCCGCTTCTCGTGGCTGCGTGTAGCTGAAGGGATCGGGCAGTGGGTTGATTCGCTGCGCGAGCGCCGTGTCGAGCGCATCGAGCGCGCCGAAGACCAACGCATCGGCGAGCAGGCGCTGCGTGAACGTGAGCATGTGGTCGAGTTCGAGCACCAGCTGCATGAAGACCACGTGCCCATCGTCATCGAGACACCGATGATCGAGGTGCCCAAGTCAGAGCGGGTCGTCAAGGAGCGCCAGAAGCCGCTCTTCACCGAGCTCGCCGACACCAAGCTGCCGCAGGTTGACCTGCTCGACGCCGCACCGGGCCGCGTGGAAAGTGTGACGCCCGAGACGCTGGAGATGACCTCGCGCCTCATCGAGAAGAAGTTGAAGGACTTCGGCGTCGAAGTGCGCGTGGTCGCCGCGTCGCCAGGCCCCGTCATCACTCGCTACGAGATCGAGCCTGCCACCGGCGTGAAGGGCGCACAGATCGTCAACTTGGCGAAAGACCTGGCGCGGTCGCTGAGCCTCGTGAGCATTCGCGTGGTCGAGGTGATCCCCGGCAAGAACTACATGGCGCTGGAGTTGCCCAACGCCAAACGCCAGACCATCCGCCTGAGCGAAATCCTCGGTTCGCAGGTCTACAACGACGCCGCCTCGCAGCTCACCATGGGCTTGGGCAAAGACATCATCGGCGCACCCGTGGTGGCCGACCTCGCCAAGATGCCGCACTGCCTGGTGGCCGGCACCACAGGTTCGGGCAAGTCGGTGGGCATCAACGCGATGATCCTGAGCCTGCTCTACAAGGCCGAGGCTCGCGACGTGCGGCTCATCCTCATCGACCCGAAGATGTTGGAAATGAGCGTCTACGAAGGCATTCCGCATTTGCTGGCGCCGGTGGTCACCGACATGAAGCAGGCGGCCAACGCGCTCAACTGGTGTGTGGGCGAAATGGAGCGCCGCTACAAGCTCATGAGCAAGCTGGGCGTGCGCAACCTCGCGGGCTACAACAAGAAGATCACCGAAGCCGCCGAGCGTGGCGAGACGCTTCCCAACCCGTTCAGCCTGACGCCCGAACAACCCGAGCCGCTGGAGCGCCTGCCCTTTGTGGTGGTGGTGATCGACGAACTCGCCGACCTGATGATGGTGGTCGGCAAAAAGATCGAAGAGCTGATCGCTCGCCTCGCGCAGAAGGCGCGCGCGGCGGGCATCCACTTGATCCTGGCCACGCAGCGCCCAAGCGTGGACGTGATTACCGGCCTGATCAAGGCCAACATCCCCACGCGCTTGAGCTTCCAGGTCAGCAGCAAGATCGACAGCCGCACCATCCTCGACCAGATGGGCGCCGAAGCGCTGCTGGGCATGGGCGACATGCTGTACATGCCTTCGGGTACCGGTTTGCCGATCCGCGTGCACGGAGCCTTTGTCAGTGACGATGAAGTGCACCGCGTGGTGAGCTACCTCAAGCAGCAGGGTGAACCCAACTACATCGAAGGCATTCTCGAAGGCGGCGTGCTCGACGGTGACGGTGAGGTGTCGACCGCCGACATGCCCGGCGGCGGCAACGGCGAATCAGACCCGATGTACGACCAGGCGGTGGGCATCGTGTTGCAGCACCGCCGGGCCTCGATCTCGCTGGTGCAGCGCCATTTGCGCATTGGCTACAACCGTGCAGCCAGATTGCTGGAACAAATGGAGAAATCCGGGCTCGTATCTGCCATGTCCACCAATGGCAACCGCGACATCATCGTCCCGGCTCGCGCTGAATGAAAAAACACATTGCTGCTTCGTTGCTGATGTTTGCTGTGGCCGCGGCTCACGCGGATTCCGTCGACACGCTGAGGGAGTTTGTGCGCGACGTCAAAACAGGCCAAGCCGACTTCACGCAGACAGTCACCTCACCCGATGGCTTGAAGAAAAAGACCTCCAGCGGTCGCTTCGAGTTTTCACGTCCCAACCGCTTTCGCTTCAATTACCTGAAGCCCTTCGAGCAACTCATCGTGGCCGATGGGCAAAAGGTCTGGATCTACGACGCTGATCTCAACCAGGCCAGCTCGCGCCAGTTCAGCCAGGCACTGGGCGCAACGCCGGCTGCGCTGCTGGCGGGTGGTTCTCTCGACAAGGAGTTCGACCTCGCTTCCTTGCCCGCCAAAGACGGGCTCGACTGGGCCGAGGCCAAACCGAAGGCCAAGGACGGTGCCTTCAAGTCGGTGAAGATCGGTTTTCGCGGCAAGACGCTGGCCTCGGTGGAGGTGATCGATGCGTTTGGCCAGCGCTCGCTGCTGCAGTTCAACCAGTTTGCGGGCAATGTGCCGCTGAGCGCAGACGCCTTTGTGTTCAAGCTGCCCCAAGGCGCAGACCTCATCGAACAGTAGGTCTTGACGACGCGGCTGCGACAATCGCCGCATGGAATCCCTGCCCCTGCCGCTGGGTGACGACGCCCCGCAAGCCCCGCTCGCCGAACGCCTGCGCCCCCAGACCCCCGTCGAAGTGATCGGCCAGCAGCACCTGCTGGGCGAGGGCAAGCCCTTGCGCGTGGCCTTCGATTCGGGCCGCTTGCACTCGATGATTTTGTGGGGCCCCCCCGGTGTCGGCAAGACCACTCTCGCGCGCCTGATGGCCGATGGCTTCGAGGCGCAGTTCATCCAGATCTCGGCCGTGCTCGGCGGCGTGAAAGACATCCGCGAGGCCGTCGAGCGCGCTCAGCTGGCACAAACCACGGGCCGGCGCACGGTGGTCTTTGTGGATGAAGTGCACCGCTTCAACAAGGCACAACAAGACGCTTTCTTGCCGCACGTGGAGTCTGGCCTGTTTACCTTCATCGGCGCCACCACCGAGAACCCGTCGTTCGAAGTCAACTCGGCCCTGTTGTCGCGCGCCACGGTGCATGTGCTCAAGTCGCTGGGTGACGGCGACATGGTGGTGTTGCTCGCACGAGCGCAAGCGCTGCTCGCCGCCCCACCGCTCACCGACGCGGCCCGCGACCGCCTGATCGGTTATGCCGATGGCGACGCGCGCCGCTTGCTCAACGCCTACGAGAACCTGGCCCGCACCGCCAGCAAATCCCAAAACATCGACGAAGCCTTGCTGGAGCGATCACTCGGCGAACAACTGCGCCGCTATGACAAAGGCGGCGAGCAGTTCTACGACACCATCTCGGCCTTGCACAAGGCCGTGCGCGGTAGCGACCCCGACGCAGCTCTTTACTGGTTCGTGCGCATGCTCGACGGAGGCGTCGACCCGCGATATGCGGCGCGTCGTCTCGTGCGCATGGCCAGTGAAGACATCGGCCTGGCCGATCCGCGTGCCTTGCGCATGGCACTCGACGCGGCCGAAACCTATGAGCGCCTCGGTTCCCCCGAAGGCGAGCTGGCGTTGGCACAAGCGGTGGTGTTCCTCGCCATGGCGCCCAAGTCGAACGCCGTGTACGCCGCCTACAAGGCCGTCAAGAGTTTCGTGGCTCAGGACGGCACCCGCGCGGTGCCCTTGCGAATGCGCAACGCACCGACAAAGCTCATGAAAGACCTCGACTACGGGCGCGACTATCGCTATGCGCACGACGAAGAAGGCGGTTTTGCGGCAGGCGAGAGTTATTGGCCCGATGACATTCAGCCGCCCCGTTTTTATGAGCCCGTGCCGCGCGGCCTGGAGCTGCGCATCGGCGAGCGGCTGGAAGAATTGCGCCGGTTGAACAGCGAGGCCCGTACCAAGCCTGCCAATAAAACGCGCTGACCCTGTACGGGGAAACGCGCAGGCTCCTGGCTCTGACGCGGCTCATAGAATCCCCGGCAGCCAGAGCCACAACCTTAGGCAAAGTCCCCCAGCGGCAACACCACGGCGGGCTTTTTGCTTTGAGGGTACAGGCGGGGTTCAAAAGACCACCCGCTATCGATTTCGCAGGAGACTCCTCGATGGACACTTTCATCCAACAGATCATCAACGGTCTGGTGCTCGGCAGCGTGTATGCGCTGGTGGCACTGGGCTACACGATGGTCTACGGCATCATCAATCTGATCAACTTTGCGCACGGCGAGGTGTTGATGGTGGGCGCGCTCACCAGCTGGACGGTGGTCAGCGTGCTCGCAAGCACCGGCTGGCCGGGTTGGCTGCTGCTGCTGATCTCGCTCTTGGCCGCCATCGTGGTGTGCGCGATGCTCAACTTCAGCATCGAGAAGATCGCCTACCGGCCCCTGCGCAACGCACCCCGCTTGGCTCCGCTGATTACCGCCATGGGCATGTCGCTGCTGCTGCAGACCCTGGCCATGATCATCTGGAAGCCCAACCCCAAGCCCTACCCGATCCTGCTGCCCTCCGAGCCGTTCAACATCGGCGGGGCGGTGATCAACACCGTGCAGATCGTCATCCTCATCACCACCGCCGTCACGCTCGCCGGCCTGATGTACCTCGTCAACCGCACCAAGCTCGGCCGCGCCATGCGCGCCACC
>NZ_JANOCG010000616.1:0-4664 GCF_031412075.1 Rhizobacter sp. | reverse complement strand
TACCCATGCCCATGGTGTTCATCACACCGTCGAAGTAATTGATGGCGTGTGACAGGCGGGCCATCAGGTCGGCCTGGCCTCGGTTCTGGTTGTCGTGGGTGTCGAAGCCACCCATGCTGACGAAGAACACCTGCCGGCCCGTTTGCAGGGCGCTGCGCGCACCGATGATGCGTGCCACCGTTTGCAGTTGTTGCGCCAGCCCGTTGTTCTGGTTGGTGCGGGTGGACGGCTGCACATACTGCGACGGAGCCGTCACCGTGGAGGCCGTGAACGCACCCTGGAACGCCACCTGCGCATCGATCGAGCGCTTGGTCATGTTGGCCTGCTCGCGCGCGAGCAGGTGCGCCACGCTGTTGGGCGTGTTGTTGGCGGTGATGATGTTGCGGTAGCTGGTGGCCGCCGCGGCCGAGCCGAAGAGCGTGCCGGTGATGTTGCCGATGGCCACGGCGCCGCCGTTGCCCACTTGGTATTGGAAGACGGTGTCGCCGGCCATGAACACCGCGTTGCCACCCACCGAGATGCTGGTGAACACGGTGTTGGCGTTGGCCCCGGCGAGCAGGTCGCCAAAGCGCCCGCCCCAGCCCGTGCGCACGCCTTCAGGGCCGAGCGCCTGCCAGGTCGACTGCTGGTCGTTGTGCGAAAAGAGTTTGGCCGGGCGTGGCTTGGCGGCGCTGTTGGCCTGGTATTCCGCCTTTGTCAGCGGGGTGATCAGCGGGCCGGCGTTGGCGATCACGGCCACGCGGCCGGCGTCGAACAGGCTGCGCATCTCCGGCATGCTGGGGTGCAGCGCGAAGGTGCGGCTGTTGTTGACCGGGAACGCGGTGAAGTTCGGCGTGAGGCGCAACACGCCGCCCAGCGCCGCGGGCGAGGCCATGGCGGCCGTGCCGTCTGGGGGGGTACCCTCGGCGCGCAGCGCGATCGGGTCGGGTGCCGTGGCGCGCACCGTGGAGTAGGTGCTCCACGAGGTGGCATCGGTGGGCAACACCATGTTGGCCGAGTCGTTGCCGCCATACAGGAACAGGCACACGAGGGCTTTGTAGCCGGTGGTGCTCTGCGCATGGGCGGCGTTCATGGTGGCCATGTTCATCGCGAAGGGCAGGGCAGCCGGCCCCACCGAGCCCGACAGGATGGCGGCGCGGCGCAAGAACTCGCGGCGAGAAGCTTGGTTGTTCGACATGTGGGTCTCCCTCTTCACTTCTGGATCATGTAATCGGGCGAGGCCATGGTCAGCAAGATGCCGATGAACACTCGGTCTCGCTTGGCGGCGTCGATGTTGGCCTGGTTCGTGGTCGGGATGGCCCGCCCTGTGATGCCGTCGATGACCTGGGTGCGCAGCGTGCTGCTCATCTGGCCCGACATCAACAGCAGGTTGAGCCGGTCGACCAGCGCACCGGGGTTGTCGGCCAGTGCCAGCTCGGCGCTGAAGTCGAGCTGCAGGTCGCGCCCGGCGTTCACCGTCAGCCAGTTGCTGCGCAGGTAGTTGAGGTAGCCGGCCACCGATACCTCGTTGGCCAGTTGCAGTTCGGGCGAGACCAGCCCGGCCACGGCGGCTGCGCTGTTGGGCGGCGCAAACCCGGGGCGGAAGAAGTTGAACACCGTGGGCGAACGCAGCGCGCTCTGGCCCAGGTTGTTGGTGGTGTTGTCGGTGTTGTCCAGGCCGGTGAAGTCACCGCTGGTCGAGGTCACCTTGAAGGCACGCAAGAAGTGCGACAGGCGCAGGATGGGCTCGCGCACCTTGCCGTAGCGGGTGCTGGACGCGTCGTAGGTGCGCGCTTCAGGGTCGAGCAGGATGGCGCGGAACACCGCCTTCATGTCGCCGCGCACACCTTGGCCGTTGTTGTTGAAGGCTGTCGCCACGCGGCCCACATAGGCGGGGCTCGGGTTGCTCGTCACCATGCGCTGGATCAGCAGGTTGCCGATGAAGGGGCCGACGTTGCGGTGGTTGAACAGCGTGTCGAGCGCAATGCGCAGGTCCGCGTCGGCGTTGGCCGTGCCCGCGGCGGGGATCACGGTGCCCAGGAAGCGCTTCTCGCTGACCGAGTGGTACTGGTTGTAGGCCTGCATCGGCCGGAAGTCGCGCTCGGCTTGAGCGTTGCCACCGAAGAAGCGGGAGTTGGTGCGGTCGGCCAGGTTGGGGCCGGCGTACCAGCTGAAACCGGTGAAGACCTTGGCCAGGCCCTTGATGTCATCGTGGGTGTAGGTCTCGGTGGGGGTGCCGCCACGGTAGGTGCCGTCGTTGTTCAGCTCGTAGAGACCGATGGTGAACAGCTGCATGATTTCTCGTGCGTAGTTCTCGTCGGCCACACGGCCGCTGGCAACGTCTTCCTTCTGGTTGCGCAGGCTGGTGAGGTAGGTGCCCATCATCGGGTGCAGGCTCACCGACTCCAGCAGGTCGCGGAAGTTGCCGAACGACTTCTCGGCCAGCATGTCGTAGTACGCCGTCACGCCGCGTGTCTGGTTGGCGAGGTTGCCGTCGACGAACGAGATCACGAAGATCTGCGACAGCGCAAAAGCCGCGCGCTGGCGCAGCTGGTCTTGGCCGGTCAGCGCCTGCGCCCAGTACGACTCGCGGAACTGCGTCTGGCTGACGGTCTGCATGTTGGCGGCGAGGTCGTCGCCCCGGCGTGCCACGTGGGTGCGGTGCGGCACCTGCGGCATGTTGAACTGCGTGTTCAGCCAGGCGTTGTAGTTGCTTTGCGCCAGCGCATTGATCGACGCATCGGTCGGGCCGTAGGTGGCTTGTGCCAGAAAGCGCGCCGCCTCGGCTCGTGTCGGCGCGGGCCCCGATCCCTGCGGTTGCTGCTGCTGTGGCTCGTCGTCTTCCTTGCCGGCGCCGCAGGCCGCGAGCACGGCCACCAGGGCCAGAGCCCAGGCGGTGCGCATGCCGCGGCGGGCGAATGTTTGTTGAAGCGTGTTGTTCACTGCCGTCCCCTCGTGTGATCGATCTGGCGCAGCGACGGGTGTGTTGTCCACACTGGCGTTGCGGTCACGATTGTTCGGGTCTGACGGTCGTGGAAAGCGTGAATTGTTGGCGTTTCAGCAAAGGCTTACGTCTTGCAACGGGCCAATTGGTGACCAACCACGCGGGCCCTGCTTGCAGATGCATCGTCTGTAAGCAGGGGCAACCGCTTGTGCGGCGCTACAACAGCGATGCGAGCGAACGCTGGGCCTGAGCGGTGTCGAACTGATTGCGTTGAGCCCAGTCCTTCAACTGGTCGTCGCCGATCTTGCCGACATTGAAGTAGGCCGCGTCGGGGTGCGACAGATAAAAGCCGCTCACGCTGGCGGCCGGGGTCATGGCCAGGCTTTCGGTCAGGCCCATGCCGATGTCGTCGCACTGGAGCACGCGGAACATCTCGGCCTTCACGGTGTGGTCGGGGCAGGCCGGGTAGCCGGGGGCGGGGCGGATGCCGCGGTACTTCTCGCCGATCAACTCGGCGTTGCTCAAGGCTTCGTCTGATGCGTAGCCCCAGAACTCCTTGCGCACACGCTGGTGCATGCGCTCGGCAAACGACTCGGCCAGGCGGTCGGCCAGGGCCTTCAACATGATGGCGCTGTAGTCGTCGTGGTCGTCGAGAAACTGCTTCTCTTTTTTCTCGGTGCCGAGGCCGGCGGTCACGGCAAAGAGGCCGATGTGGTCTGCCGCGCCCGATGACTTGGGCGCGATGAAATCGGCCAGGCAGCGGTTGGGGCGCATGATCTTTTTCCCATCCGGACCATCGACGACAGGCCGCACGCTCTGCATGCGCAGGCCACGCCATGTCATGAGCACCTCGCTGCGCGACTCGTCGGAGTAGATCTCGATGTCATCGTCGCCCACCGTGTTGGCGGGGTAGAGGCCAATCACGCCATTGGCCTGCAACCAGCGGCCCTTGATCAGGCGGTTGAGCATGCTCTGGCCATCGCTGTGCACACGGCGGGCCGACTCGCCGACGATGTCATCGGTCAGGATGGCGGGGTAGGGGCCGGCCAGGTCCCAGGTCTGGAAGAAGGGCGCCCAGTCGATGCACTGCGCGATCTCGGCCAGGTCGAAGTTCTTGAACACACGCCGGCCGGTGAACTTCGGCTTGGGCGGTGTGTAGCCGGCCCAGTCGACGGGGGTCTTGTTGGCACGCGCCTGCGCCAGCGTGACCAGGGGCGTGGCCTTCTTGTTGGCGTGCTGTTCACGCACGCGGACGTAGTCGGCGTTGAGCTCGGCCACGTAAGCCGCGGCCTTGTCGTCGCTCAGCAGATCACTGCACACGCTCACGCTGCGGCTCGCATCGGGCACGTAGACCACCGGGCCGTCGTAATACGGCGAGATCTTCACGGCGGTGTGCACGCGGCTGGTGGTGGCGCCACCGATGAGCAGCGGGATCTTCTTGATGCGGAAGTAGTCGTCGCGCTGCATCTCACCCGCCACGTGCTGCATTTCTTCCAGGCTCGGCGTGATGAGGCCCGACAGGCCGATGATGTCGGCGCCCTCGACCTTGGCGCGCGCCAGGATGTCCTGGCAGGGCACCATCACGCCCATGTTCACCACCTCGAAGTTGTTGCACTGGAGCACGACGGTGACGATGTTCTTGCCGATGTCGTGCACGTCGCCCTTCACGGTGGCGATGATGATCTTGCCCTTGGCCTTGGCTTCGCCGCCACCTTCGACCAGCAGGCGTTTTTCTTCTTCG
>NZ_JANOCG010000615.1:0-9067 GCF_031412075.1 Rhizobacter sp. | reverse complement strand
CCTTGCTCAGATGTTTCGCATCTGACAGGCTATCTGTGACAAATTCATGACACCTGTATGACCGTCACAGAGCACTTTGTTCTGTCACGGCGGTGTCATATGTGACTTCTACAGTCTCGCCATCCATAGCCAGCTCACTGGAAAGGTGCAGACATGAAATCCATCTCCGTTCAAATTGCCGCGACCACGATCACCCTCGGGTTTGCCTCTGGCGCCGCCTTGGCGCAAGACGTTACTGGTGCCGGCGCTTCGTTCCCCGCTCCGCTGTACGCCAAATGGGCTGACTCGTACAACAAGGCGTCTGGTGCCCGCATCAACTACCAATCGGTCGGCTCGGGCGCGGGTTTGAAGCAGATCCGCGGCAAGACGGTCGACTTTGGCGCATCCGACATGCCGCTCAAGGATGACGAGCTGCAAAAAGACGGCCTGATCCAATTCCCCACCGTCATCGGCGGTGTGGTGCCGGTGGTCAACATCGTTGGCATCAAGTCGGGTCAGATCAAGCTGACCGGCGCGGTGCTCGGTGACATATATCTCGGCAAGATCACCAAATGGAACGATACGGCACTGACCGCACTGAACCCCGGCGTGCCGCTGCCTGATGCCGCCATTTCCGTGGTGCGCCGCGCTGACGGCTCGGGCACCAGCTTCATCTTCACCAACTACCTGTCGAAGGTGAACGAAGAGTGGAAGACCAAGGTCGGCGAAGGCACCGCTGTCAACTGGCCCACGGGTGCCGGTGGCAAGGGCAACGAGGGCGTGGCCGCATTCGTTAGCCGCCTGCCCAACTCGATCGGCTATGTGGAGTACGCCTACGTCAAGCAGAACAAGATGACCTACACCCTGTTGAAGAACAAGGATGGTAATTTTGCGACCCCCGACGACGCCAACTTCAAGGCCGCCGCAGCCGGCGCCGAATGGAACAAGAGCTTCTACCAGGTGCTGACCGAGCAGCCCGGCAAGGATTCGTGGCCCCTGACGGGCGCCACCTTCATCCTGATGCACAAGGCGCAAGACAAGCCGGCACAGGCAGCGGCTTCGATGAAGTTCTTCGATTGGGCTTTCACCAACGGTGATGCCGCGGCGGCCGAACTGGAGTACGTGGCACTGCCCGACGTGGTGAAGAACCTGGTGCGCAAGCAGTGGGGCGAGATCAAAGACGCTTCGGGCAAACAAGTCGCCTTCAAATAAACGCAGCTCTGAGCTGCTCGAACGTGGTGGTGCCCGGGAGCCGGGCCCACCGCTTGCCATTTCGGAGGGGCTGTGGCCGCTACACTTCCTGCATCTCACTACGAGCCCGACAAGATGCAACGCTCTGACCCGCTGGGGCGCCCTCCGGAGGCTCGGCGTTCAGCGCCTTGGGCCGACACGGTCTTCTCGATGCTGGCGCATGGCGCCGCCATCCTGACACTGCTGCTGCTGGCCGGCATCATCATTTCCCTGTTGATCGGCGCTGCGCCGGCGATCAAGGAATACGGTTTCAGCTTCCTCTGGAACAGCGAATGGGATCCCGTGCAAGACAAGTACGGCGGCCTGGTGATGATCTACGGCACGGTGATGACTTCGCTCATCGCGCTGATCATTGCCGTCCCGGTCAGTTTTGGCATCGCGCTCTTCCTCACGGAGCTGTCTCCCGGCTGGCTGCGCCGTCCGCTCGGCATCGCCGTGGAACTGCTGGCCGCCGTGCCTTCCATCGTCTACGGCATGTGGGGCCTGCTCGTCTTCAGTCCGGTGCTCTCCACCTACGTGCAGCAACCGCTGCAGGCACTGTTCGCCGGCGTGCCGGTGCTCAGCACGCTGGTGTCGGGCGCGCCGGTGGGCATCGGCATCTTGTCGGCCGGCATCATCCTCGCGATCATGATCATTCCGTTCATTGCATCGGTGATGCGTGACGTGTTCGATGTGACCCCTACCATGTTGAAAGAGTCGGCGTATGCGCTGGGCTCGACCACCTGGGAGGTGGTCTTCAAGGTGGTGCTGCCGTACACCAAGACGGGCGTCGTCGGCGGCATCATGCTCGGCCTCGGGCGGGCCTTGGGTGAAACCATGGCGGTCACTTTCGTGATCGGCAACTTCAACCAGCTCAACAGCCTGTCGCTGTTCCAGGCGGCCAACAGCATTTCGTCGGCACTGGCCAACGAGTTTGCCGAAGCGGGCGAAGGCCTGCACCAGGCCTCGCTGATCTACCTGGGCCTGGTGTTGTTCTTCATCACCTTCGTGGTCTTGTCCCTGTCTCGGCTGCTCTTGTCGCGGCTGAAGAAGGGCGAAGGAACGCGCACATGAGCAGCACCTTCATCTCTTTGGACACGGCGCGCCTGGCCAAACACCGGCGCCGCAAGACGGTGAATGCGATCGCCTTGACGCTGTCGCTCGCCGCCATGGCCTTCGGCCTGTTCTGGCTGTTCTGGATCCTGTTCGAGACCGTTCGCCTGGGTGTCGGCGGCCTCAATCTCGATACCTTCACCCAAATGACCCCGCCACCGCTGGCCGAGCGTGGTGGCCTGGCCAACGCGATCTTCGGCTCGATGGTGATGGTGGGCCTGGCCACCTTCATTGGCACTCCCATTGGTGTGCTGGCAGGCATCTACCTCGGCGAATATGGTCAGAAGACCTGGCTGGGAAGTGCCACGCGTTTCATCAACGACATCCTGCTGTCGGCCCCCAGCATTGTCATCGGCCTCTTCATCTACTCGGTGGTGGTGGCGCAGGTGAAGTCGTTCTCGGCCATGGCCGGCATCCTGGCGTTGGCCTTGATCGTGATCCCGGTGGTGATTCGCACCACCGAGAACATGCTGACGCTGATTCCCAATTCCTTGCGTGAAGCCGCCTACGCGCTGGGCACGCCCAAGTGGCGCGTCATCATGACCATCACCCTCAAGGCCGCACGCGCCGGCGTGATCACCGGGGTGCTGCTGGCGCTGGCGCGCATTGCGGGTGAAACCGCGCCGCTCCTGTTCACCGCCTTGTCGAACCAGTTCTGGACGAACGACCTCAGCTCGCCGATGGCCAGCCTGCCGGTCACGATCTTCAAGTTTGCGATGAGCCCCTACGAGAACTGGCAGAAGCTGGCTTGGGCGGGCGTGTTCCTCATCACCCTCGGCGTGCTGGCGCTCAACATCCTCGCGCGGGTTTTCCTCCGCAACAAACACTGATCCCGGAGTTCGCAGAACATGGACACCAAAGTCGAACCAGGCGTGACCGACAAGCCCAAGCTGGCTGTGCGCGACCTCAATTTCTATTACGGCGCATTCCACGCGCTCAAGCGCATCAACCTCGACATTCCCGAGAAGAAAGTCACCGCCTTCATCGGCCCATCGGGTTGCGGCAAGTCCACCTTGCTGCGCACCTTCAACCGCATGTTCGAGCTCTACCCCGAGCAGCGCGCTGAAGGCGAGATCATGATCGACGGTGAAAACATCCTGAAGTCGAAGCACGACATCTCGTTGATCCGCGCCAAGATCGGCATGGTGTTCCAGAAGCCGACGCCGTTCCCGATGTCCATCTACGACAACATCGCGTTTGGCGTGCGCCTGTTCGAGACGCTGCCACGTGTCGAGATGGACGAGCGTGTCGAGTGGGCGCTCAAGAAGGCCGCCTTGTGGAACGAAGTGCGCGACAAGCTCAACCAGAGTGGGTCGGGTCTGTCGGGTGGTCAGCAGCAACGCCTGTGCATCGCACGCGGCATCGCGATCAAGCCCGAAGTGTTGTTGCTCGACGAACCCTGCTCGGCCCTCGACCCCATCTCCACCGGCAAGATCGAAGAACTGATCCACGAGCTGAAGACCGACTACACCGTCGTCATCGTCACGCACAACATGCAGCAGGCAGCGCGCTGCTCAGACTACACGGCTTACATGTACCTGGGTGACCTGATCGAGTTCGGCCCGACGGCCGAGCTGTTCATGAAGCCGAAGAAGAAGGACACCGAGGACTACATCACCGGCCGTTTCGGCTGATGCGCCAGGAGCCAACATGACGGAAAAACATCTCTCAACACAATTCGATGCCGAGTTGAGCGGTATCTCGACCCGCGTGCTCGAAATGGGCGGGCTGGTCGAATCACAGGTGGCGCAGTCGGTCTGGGCACTCACCAACTTCAGCGGCGAAGTGGCCACCGAAGTGCTGCGCAACGAAGAGCGGGTCAACGGCATGGAAATGGAGATCGACCGCGACCTGTCGACCATCATCGCCCGCCGCCAGCCCACGGCGCGTGACCTGCGCCTGCTGATCGCCATCTCGAAGACCATCGCCAACCTGGAGCGTGTGGGCGACGAGGCAGCGCGCATTGCCCGCACGGTGCAACGCCTCATCAACACCGGCGTGTCGAGCCGCCTGCGCCTGCCGGTGAACGACCTGGCCTACGAGGCCGAGCTGGCGGTGGCCCAGCTGCGCAAGGCGCTCGATGCGTTTGCCCGCCTCGACACCGCCAAAGCGATCGAGGTGCTCAAGCAAGACGACCAGATCGACCAGGAATTCGACGGCCTGATGCGCAAGCTCATCACCTACATGATGGAAGACCCGCGCACCATCTCGTCGAGCATTGACCTGATCTTCGTGGCCAAGGCCATCGAGCGGGTGGGTGACCACGCCAAGAACCTGGCCGAGGTCATCATCTACATCGTGAAGGGCACCGACGTGCGTCACAACCCGGTTGAGACCGTCGAATCGATGGTCAAGTGATGAGGAGCAGAGCATGAGTCAAGTCTTGGTGGTTGAGGACGAATCGGCGATTGCCGAGTTGATGTCGATCAACCTACGGCATGCCGGGTACGAGGTCGTGATCGCGACCACCGCCGACGAAGCGTTGGCCCAGGTGGATCGTGTGCTGCCCGACCTGGTGGTGCTCGACTGGATGTTGCCCGGCCAGTCGGGCCTGCAGCTTGCCAAACGCTGGCGTTCGCAAGCGCGCACGCGCGAGTTGCCGATCATCATGTTGACCGCACGCGCTGAAGAGGCCGACAAGATCTCGGGTCTGGATGCGGGTGCAGACGACTACCTGACGAAGCCTTTTTCCACCCACGAACTGATGGCGCGCATTCGCGCCGTGCTGCGCCGCAAGGCGCCCGAGGCGCTGGATGCTGCGGTCGAAGTGGGCCTGCTCAAGCTCGACCCGGCCACACGGCGTGTCTCGCGCGAAGGGCATGAGCTTCGCCTCGGCCCCACCGAGTTCCGCTTGTTGCACTTCTTCATGACCCACCCGGAGCGTGTGCACAGCCGCTCGCAACTGCTCGACAGGGTGTGGGGGGATCACGTGTTCATCGAAGAGCGCACGGTGGACGTGCACGTCAAGCGTCTGCGCGAAGCCTTGAATCCGGTGCAATGCGCGCACATGATCGAAACCGTGCGCGGCGCGGGCTACCGACTGACCCAGCAGGTGCAGACGCTGTCTGCCTGAATCTCTCATGAACTGGTTGTTGCCACGGTTGCTGGCTGGCGCATTGGCCATGGCCGCGGGTGGTTTCATCGGTTATCTCGGCGGGGCGCCGCTGCAAGCGCCGGTGATCGGTGCGCTCGTGGGTGGCTCGCTCGGGGTCAGCCTGCTGGCGCTGGTCGACACGCTGCGTGGCTATCGCCTGATCCATTGGCTGAGCGGCTCCCAGGAGGGCCCGGCGCCGCGTGATGCCGGCTTCTGGGGCGAGATCGGCTACCGCGTCGAGCGGTCCATCCGCAACCGCGAAAAGAGCATGGCGCTGGAGCAGACACGGCTGGCGCAGTTTTTGTCGGCGATGGAAGCCTCGCCCAACGGCGTGTTGCTGCTCGACGAAGCCGACCAGATCACCTGGTGCAACTCGATTGCCGCCGATCACTTCGGTCTCGACCCCACGCGTGACCGCCGCCAGCGTGTGACCAACCTCGTGCGTGCTCCAGCCTTTGTGGCGTACCTGCAGGCAGGGCAGTATGCCGAGCCGGTGTCCATTCCGGAGCCGCGAGGCAGAGGCACCTTGTCGGTGTTGGTGCGGGAGTATGGCGAGGGCTTGAAGCTGGTGCTCTCGCAAGACGTGACCGCCCGTGAGCGCTCTGACGCGATGCGGCGCGATTTTGTTGCCAACGTCTCGCACGAGATTCGCACGCCGTTGACGGTGTTGTCTGGCTTCATTGAAACCATGAGCAGCCTGCCGCTCACCGAGGTGGAGCGGCGGCGCGTGCTCAGCCTGATGGGGCAGCAGACCCAGCGCATGCAGACGCTGGTGAGCGACTTGCTCACGCTGGCACAACTCGAAGGCGGCCCGCGGCCGCCCAGCGATCGCTGGGTGTCGGTGGGCAAGCTGCTCGGCCAGGCGCATGCCGACGCGGTGGCACTGTCGATGGGGCGCCACCAGTTCAATGTGTCCGACGCCGATGGTGCGCAACTCGCAGGCATTGAAAGCGAGTTGATGAGTTCCATCGTCAACCTGGCCACGAACGCCGTGCGTTACACCCCCGAAGGCGGGCGCATCGGCATGAGCTGGCGAGTGCGCGACGATGGGTCGGGCGAAGTGACGGTGAGCGATACCGGCATCGGCGTTGCGCGCGAGCACATCCCGCGTCTGACCGAACGTTTCTACCGTGTCGATGGCAGCCGCTCGCGCGAGACCGGCGGCACGGGGCTTGGGCTGTCGATCGTCAAGCACGTCGTGCAGCGCCATGGTGGCGAGCTCGACGTTCAAAGCGAGCCGGGCAAGGGGTCGACCTTCTGCCTGATCTTTCCGGCGGCGCGCGTTCGCATCGTCGAGCCGGCACCCGACCCGAAGCGTTTCACACGCTCCGGCGACCAGGCTGTTTCGAGCTGAGGCTTCGGGCTACGGCTTCGGGAAGGCGCCGCCCTCACGGCGGTAGATGGCGATCACCTCTTCCTTGTCGGAAGGGCGCTGCTCGCGTGCCATCAGTTGCCACCCGCGTTCGACCGGCGCGCGGCGTTTGACGGTCTCGGTCAACAGCAAGAATTCACAGCGTGTATTGCTTGCCTTGGTCAAGCCGTCGACACGGTAGTCGCCAAAGTATTCGAGTGCTGCCAGTTGTGCGCGATTCATGCCGGGTGCGGCAATGCAGGCGTCGCGCGGCACGTACTGCGACACGCGGTTGATGAGCGGTCGGTAGCTGCGCGCGTAGTCAAACAAGGGCAGCCCGAGAGTCATCAACAATAGCCAGCACAGGGCCACGCCGCTCGCGGGCAGCACCATGCTTTTCCACAGCGGATGGCGGTGGCGCCCGGTGCGCCATTGCACCAACCACAGCCAGGCCAGCGTTGCCAGCCCGGCGAGCACCAGCGCAAGCACTGAAAAGCTCGGCACGAAGCCAGGCGCGAGGCGCATCACGTTGGCGGCAGGTTTCGCCGGGATACCGGTGTAGACCGACAGATAAACGACCCAGATCGCCAGTGCCCATGCGCTGAAGAAGAAGACCGAAAACCAGTCGATCGCAGCCGCGGTGCCGCGGTGAAGCGTGGGCAGGGCGAACGCGGCCAGCACCGCCAGTGGCGGCAACACCAGCATCAGCGCACGGTCGGAGCCGCCCATGGCAACACAGGCCACCAAGCTGACCAGCGCACAGCCCAGCGGCACCGCAATGTGCCGGTGCTGCAGGTGGGCTCGCCAGCGCCACAGCGTCCACAGCGCCAGCGGCCAGGCCGGCCACATGAACCATGCCAGGAGGCGAACGACGCTGAAGACGTCGGTGGCATCGAAGTAACGATCGAGCCGCCAGCCCCACGCGCCGAGCGCTGTGGCCACGAGTGCCGCGGCGATGGCCGCAGCGATCACCCACCACACAAACAGACGTGCCGGCGCGTAGCTTGAGCGCCAGCACGAAATTGCGCCCGCAGCGGCCAGCCACATCGCGATGCTGGGCGCGCCGCTGGCGGCCAGTGCGGGCAGGGCGACCAGGACCGCAACCCGGCTCTGCCAGGGCCGGAACGGGCTGGCTGCTAGCGCGTACAGAAACAGCGCCACGCTGGCCAGTTGGCCCAGTTCGGGCGTGGTTTCATGGCCCAGTTGCAGCAGCCCAAGCGAGGCGATCAAGGCCAGCAAGGCCCCATCGGCAATGGCACGGGCGTAATCGATCGGGCTTGCCTCGCCGCCAAAGGCAAACGGCACCGGCTGCGCTGCGTCAGTGCGCGCCAGGTGGTATGTGCTGTACCAGGTGAGCAAGAAGCTCAGGCCCAGCAACACGGCGAACGGGATGCGCGCCGCCAACTCCGGTGCGATCAACCCGCCCGACAGTTTGATGAAGATGGCGCCCAGCCAGTAGGGCAGCAAGGCCGCGTCGGCCGGCAGACCACCGACCATTGGCGACAGCCACGGGGTGTGTCCCTGGGCGATATTGACCATGTAGCCGAAGGCAGTGAGGTCGGCGTTCTTCCACGGGTCTCGCCCGAAAAGGCCGGGCAGCAGATAGGCCGCGCAAAACAGAAGCAGCGCCAACCGCGGCAACCGGCGCGCCGCACGTTCGGTGACCAGGGCAGGGTTCGGAGTGTTCAAGATGTCACGGTATTGAGCAGGCGACGATGATGCAGCAACTTGGCCGAGGCTTCGTGCAAGGCAACAAAAAAGGCAGCCGAAGCTGCCTTTCATGATGCCCGGTGAGGCGCTTATTTCTTGAGGTGCGCAAACTTGTTGCGGAACTTCTCGACACGACCGCCGAGCGAGTCGACGCTCTTTTGCGTGCCGGTGTAGAAGGGGTGCGACTCGCTGGTGGTTTCCAGCTTGAAGAGCGGCACTTCACGGCCATCGTCCAGCTTGATGGTTTCCTTGGTCTGAGCGCAGGAGCGCGTCACGAACTTGAAACCGTTGGACAGGTCGACGAAGCACACGTCGCGGTAGTTGGGGTGAATGCCGTCTTTCATGGGGAGCCTCTTCGCTGGTGAGTGCTGGGAGCCACGCCAAACCCTTTGGCGCACTTTCCAGAATGCGGAAAACCCGCGATTATGCCATGGCAGTCTCGACTGTCAGCCGCCCCGCCGCATCATGTCGAAGAAATCGTGGTTGTTCTTCGTGGACTTCATCTTGTCGAGGATGAATTCCATCGCCTCGATCTCGTCCATGGGATAGAGCAGCTTGCGCAGAATCCAGGTCTTTTGCAGGATTTCTGG
>NZ_JANOCG010000614.1:0-6270 GCF_031412075.1 Rhizobacter sp. | reverse complement strand
GCTTGAGGTTCTTGGCCAGAGGCTCCACCAGGGTGACCTTGCGGTAGGCGTCGAGGGTGGGCTCGGCCATCGCCAGTGCGCCCATCGCGGCGAGGTAGCGGGTGCGGTTGGTGCGTGCACCACCGGCGCGCTGGTCGGCCTGGAAGATTTCTTGCATCAAGACCATCTCGCGCTTGCTGTCGCCGTCTTTCTTGGCGATCTGCGCCAGCCGGTAGCGCGCTTCGAGGTTGGTTTCCAACGGGTCGGGGTATTGTTTCAGGTAGCGCTCATAGGCCTTGGTCGCCAAGGCGCGTGCGCTGCCCTTTTCGTGCAGCTCGGCGGCTTGCCACAGCGCGGCGCGAGCCACCTTCGGGTCTGCACTCGAGGCCGACAGGCGCTCGAACTCACCCGCCGCCTGGCTCCAGTTGCCCTTTTCCATGTAGGCCACGGCCAGCTTGCCGCCCACCTCGGCTTGCAGCGGATGCTTGGGGTAGCGCTGGCGGAAGTCTTCAAGCGAACGTGCAGCACCGTCCCAGTCTTTCAGGCCGATCAGCGCTGCGGCCGCGTCGAACTGCGCCGTGGCGCGCACTGCCGACAGCGGCGCCACCACCGCGACGCGGTTGAAGTGGCCGACGGCGTCGCGCAACTGGCCGGCAGCACGGGCCTTTTCACCTTGTTTGTAGACCGCGGCGGCCAGGCGCTCGACCAGCTCGTTGCGGCCGGCTTCTTTTTCGGGCGTCAGGGCCAGCACCTCGACATAGGCCCGTTCGGCGCGGTCGAAGGCACCACTCTCGAACGAGGTGTGCGCCACCACCGTCCAGGCCACACGCCGCTGCGCGGTGGGGGCCGGCGGGTCGAGTGCGAGCACCTGTTGGGCCACGGCAGCCGCGCGCTCGTCACGCAGGGCAAAGAGTTTTTCGGCGGTGTTGGTGAGCACCGTGCCCGCACGGGTGTCGGTCGGGAAGGCCTTTGCAAAACGCAAGGCACTGTCGACACCGGTGCGCTGCAACTCAGCCACCTGGGCCGGCTGCACGGTCTTTTCCAGCGCGGCGTAACTCAGCAGCGCGGAGTAGCCGGCGTCGGCGCTCTTGGCGTGCACCGGGTACTGGTAAGCGGCTTTTTCGTACTCGGCCGCGGCTTCACTGAAGCGCTTGTCTTCATACAGCAGCTCGGCCAGCAGGAAGTTGTTTTGCGCCGCTTCGGGGTCGTTGGGGAAGGAGCCCAGGTAAGCGCGGTACCACTTCACCGCTTCTTGGTAGTCGCTGCTCAGCTTGCTCTTTTGGGCGAGCGCATGGTGGTGGCGCGCCAGCTCGGCCATGTGGGTTTTGACCAGCGCCTGCGCGGCCTCCCAGCCCTCGGGGTTGGCCTTGCGGAACTCGCTTTCCACGCCGTAGCGAGAGACGTAGTCTTTCTTCGCATCGAGCGCCTGGTTGGCAAAACCATTGGCCTGGTAGATGTCGATCACGCGGGCCTGCAGTTGCGGCGCCTGGGCGTGCAGTGGCGAGCGTTTGGCAAAGGTGCCGAAGGTGTCGGCCGCGTCCTTGATGCGGTCTTGTTTGATGTAGAGCTCGCCCAGCTGCTGGTACACACGGAACTCGTAGGAACGGCGGGTGTCGTTGGTCACGTAGGCCGGGATCGACTCGGCACCTTGCAGGTTGGCGAGCGACAGGCTGGCCACACGGAAGGTGTCTTCGACCAGCTCGCGGTCACCGCGTGTGAGCCCTTCCAGGCTTTCGAGTTCGGCGCCACCTGCGCGGTTGGCCACCTTGGCATCGAGCACGCCGAAGAACGAGCCCAGGGCCTCTTCGACCTTGGCCTGCTTGAACAGCGACCAGCCATGCATGTAGAGCGCACGGTCGTGGTACGCGCCCTTGGCATCACCCTTCAACACGATGGCGTAGGCCTGCTCGGCCTTCGCGTAGTCTTGTGTGGTGAAAAGCAGCTCGCCGCGGCGGAACTGGGCCTCGGCGAGGTAGGGGGTCTGCGGGTACTTCGCCACCAGGCCATCGAGCGTCTTGAGTGCGGTTTCCAGGTCACCGCCCTGCTCGTGGGCGCGGGCGATCTGGTAGTACACACGGTCATTGCCCGGGTCGTTGGGGAAGGCCTTCAAATAGTCTTCGTAGCGCGCGATGGCGGCCTTGTAGTCGGGGTTGGCCGGGCCATCGCCGCTCGCGAGCTTGTTGTCGGCGGTGTCCATTTCCAAGTCGCCCAGGCGGCGCATGGCTTCGGAGCGTTGCGGCGCGTTGGGCGCCACTTCGAGAAACTTGCGGTAGGCGGCAATGGCCTTTTCTTCACTGCCGGTCGCCACACCCTGGTCGGCCTGCACGTCGATCTGGCGGCCGGCCAGGCTTTTGAGTGTGGGCGGCTCGGTTTGTGGGCTGGTGCGCTTGCCGGCGCAGGCGCACAGGCCGCACAGCAGCAGCGCGTAGACGAGCGGGCGCATCGCAGCCAACTTACTTGGGTGCATTGTCTGCATCCTTCGGTGCTGCGGGCTTGGGTTGCGGCTCCTTGGCTTTGTCGGCACGGTCGTAGAGCTGAGCCACCGCAAAACGCGCCTGCGTGGAATAGGCCGCCAAGCGGTCTTTCTGGCGTGTGAGTTCGGCCACGGCCAGCTCTTGCAGTGCCCCTTGTTGCTCCTTGCTCAGCGCCGCCACCAGTGGGATCAGCGCCTGGATACGTTTGTCGAGCTCGGCAATGCGAAGCGCAAACTGGTCGAAGCGCGCAGGTTCGTCACGCTGGGCTTGCAGCAGCGCAGCTTCGCGTTGTTTGGCTTCATTGATGCCGGCTTCCAGTGTTTGCAGCGCACGTTTGGCCTCGTACAGGCGGGCCGTGTACGACTGGGCCAGTTGCCAGGTCAGCGCACCGGCCACCAGGCGTTCGCGCTCACGCGCCGCCGGGGTGTCGGGGGTGTCGCCCAGGGCCTTGAGGTTGGCCTGCACGTCGTCGAGCCGGTTGAGCAACTCGCGCTCCTTGGCGTCGGCGAATGCGGTGCCATCGGCTCGTTCCTCGGCGTCTTTCAGATCGGAGGCGAGCGCGGCACCACGCGCCGACATGTCGCTCAAGCCGATGTCACGCGCCTTGGCCAGCACCAGCGGCAAGCGCTCGGCGTAGGCCTTGCGGCGGTTGTCGAGCACGTCGCCAAACACGAGCAGGCTGTCTTTCCACTGCTGCAGGTTGCGGGTGAGGAACTGCAGGTCGCGGTAGTTCTTGAAGGCTTCCTGGAATTCGTGTTGCGACAGCACCTGCGTGAGGTGGCCACCATGCGGCATGTGCGGCAGCTCGCGAATGCTCCAGAACCAGCCCATCTCTTCGCCGGGGTTGCGCTCCAGCAAGCCGTCGAGCAGCTTGCCACCACGAATGGCGGCGATGGATTCGTCGAGGCCGGTGTTTTCACGCTCGTAGACCGTGATGGCGGCGTTGTAGCGCTCGAGCGCCTGGCCATACGCGCCGAGTTGGCCAAAGGCGTATGGCAAGGCAATGCTGGCTTCGAGCACGGCCGAGTCGCTGGTGTCGCGCTGGCTCAGCTCGGTCCAGGGCACCAGGGCTTTTTTATGGTCCTTCTGTGAGGCATAGGCCCAACCGAAGCCGAGCAAGGCCTTGTTCGACTGCGAGCCGTTCAGGCGCACACGCTCCAGGTAGGGGCCGGCGGCTTCGGGCTTGTTGTCTTGCAAGGCGGTGAAACCGAGTGCCACATTGGCCTTGTCGCGCAGGCTGCGGAATTCTTCGCTCGCCTGCGGCGGCGTGGGCGCCTTGCCGATCTGGTCGAGCAAGGCGCTGCCGCCTGCCGGGTTGCCGCTGCGCACCAGGGCCACGCCCAGGTTGTAGCGGGCGTACAGGCTCGCGCTGGTAGTGCCCTTGGAGATTTCCTTGGCGGGGTCGGCCATGCTGTTGAGCACGGTCACGGCGGTCGCGTAGTCGCCGCGCGCCATGGCCACATTGGCCTTCAGCAGCACACGCTCTTCTTCCAGGTCGGGCGGAAGGTTTTTCTCGATGCGGCCGAGCGCATCGTCGGCCTCCACATAGAACCCACGCTGGTAGCGGATCTTGGCCAGGAAGAACCAGGCCCGGTCACGCACCGGCGGCGCAGCGCCCTTCTCGATCAGCAGAGCGAAGATGTCTCCGGCTTCCTTGTGCATGCCATACGAGAGCAGCAGACCGCCACGCAAGACCTCGGCTTCGTCAGCGTGCTTCGACACGCGATTGAAGTGCTGCGACACCATCAGGCCGGTGACCGAGCTGAAGTAGTGGTCTTGGTAGAAATGGAACAAGGTGTCGCCGTAGTGCGGGTCCTTGACCCGCCCATCAGGCTTGTCGGCCGCCGAGGCCGCACCACCCACGGCAAACGCCAAGGCCGCGGCCACACCGAGCCGGCGCAGCACACTCTTCGGAGACATCCGCAGGCGCATGTTCGCTTACTGCTTTCGGCTCGAGGTGCGCGTCACTGCCAGACCTTGACCACAAACTCCGGCTGCAGCTTGCCCGTCGAGTCCTTGATCTGCAGCTCGATGTACTTGGGCTCGGTGCCCTTGTCGAACTTCACCGTGGCGCCACGCTTGTAGTCGCGAAAGTGCGGCCCGCCGCCGGTGAACAGCGCCACGATCTCGTGCGCGCCCGACTTCAGGTTGCCGAGGTACATGCGCTGCACGCCACCGCGATGAAGAGCCTTCACTTCGAGCGGGGTGTAGAGGTAGTTGGCGACGACCTTGTCGTCGAGCTTGACCTGCACCGAGCCCAGCTCGAAGAGCTTGCCCACGTCCATCGACAAGAACACCGCCACTTGGGTGTTGGCCGGGAAGAGCAGCTCTTCTTCGAGCACCAGCAGGTCACGGTTGAGGCGGATCACGTCGCCCTTGGCTTCTTGGATGCGGGTCTCCAGGCTGACCGACGAAGCCGCAGCGGCAGGCGCACTCGCTGCCGCAGCGGGTGCCGAAGCAGAAACGCTTGGGGCACTTGCAGCGCCGGCCGGTGCATCAGCGGCCCAGGTGGCCGAGGCGGCGAGCAGCACGCTGGCGGCGATCCATTTGCAGCAGTGGTGGAAGTACATGAGGCGAACCTTCTTCAGAATGTGGCCGACACGAACAGCTGGATGATGCTGGCGTCGTGCTCGTAGGGCTTGCCGTTGCGCACGTCGGTGAAATCGGCGAACTTGAACCGCACCATCTCGAACGCGGCGTTGAGCTTGATTTCGTAGCTGCCGGGCACGCGTTTGGCCGTGTACGACATCTTGGCGCCCAGGCTCGTAGACTTGAAGGTGCTGAGCTGGCGGTTGCGCGACAGGTAGGTGGTCTGGCTCGTGGCGTTGTCGGTGTAGAACAGCGCCTTGGTTTGCGTGTAATAGCGCCCGTACCAGTCGACCAGCCACGCGTCGCCGATCTGGCGGCTGTAGCCGAACTCGGTGGTGTGGGCCTTGATGTCCCAGGTGTCCCAGAAATAGCGGTACTCGGCACGCACGGCGTTGCCCGGCGTCACCTCGCCCAACACTCGAGCCTTGACCGCGCGGCTGGAGCGTGTGCGTGGGTTGCTCTCGGGCACGGTGGTGCCGAAGGCGCGTGCGGCGCGGTAGGGGCTGCCGAGGAAACCGTCGTCAGACACCGCTTCCATGTTCAGGCTGGCCAGCCAGCTGGGCGACAGGATCTGCGTCACGCCGAATCGGTAGCGCCAGTGGGTGGCGTTGTCGATGAAACCTTCGCCCTTGCGGCCCACCAGGTCGTGGGCGCGGGTGTAGCCCAGGCTCAGCGAGGTCATACCGCCGAACACCTCTTGCGCAATGTCGATGCTCGTGGCCGCGGCCACGTAGTCGGGTTCCTTGCTGTGCGAGGTGCTCACGCTGATGGTGGCGTCGCGCACGATGTAGTCGGCACCGAGGTTGTACTCGTTGCGCGTTTCCTTGTAGGGGCTGGCGGTGGTCAACACGTCGATCGACGCGTTGCTGACCATGTCGACGTAATACGAGCCCGAGAGCGAGAGGTTTTCACCCAGCTTCTTGCGCACCAGCACGGCCGGCCCATAGGCCTTGAGGCCACCCCCGTCGTAGACGTGGTACATCGCGTCGGCACGGTCTTCGGGCAGGGTCGGTGCCGCATGGGCCACGCCCGTGGCGAGCGCTCCGCCGAGCAGGCCGGCCGCATGCACGCGGTTGCGGCGCAGCACGGCCAGCAGGCGCAGCAGGCCACGCCAGGCATGCACCACCGAGCGCCGCCAGAGCGGGCGCACTTCAGTTGCAGCCACAGCCGCCCCCTTGCACACCTGTGGCACCACGGCCACCTTCGCGCACTTCACGCACGTGTTCGT
>NZ_JANOCG010000613.1:0-8771 GCF_031412075.1 Rhizobacter sp. | reverse complement strand
CGCCACCTCGACTCCGCACGCAGCTTCGAAGTCACCTTCTGGCGCAGCGCCTTCAACGCGCTGGCCCTCGGCCTTGCATTGCACTGGATGCGCGGCCCGGCCTTGTGGCGCAACCTGCTGCGCTCGCCCTGGCCGGTGTGGGTGTCGGGCGCGTGCTGGTCGGTGATGTTCACCGCCTTCATGGTGGCGCTCACGCTCACGAGCGTGGCCAATGTGCTGGTGACCATGGCGCTCGGGCCATTGATCACGGCGCTGTTCTCACGCATCTTCCTGCACCACCGCCTGGCCTGGCGCACCTGGGGCGCCATCGGCGTGGCCGGGGCGGGCATCGCCTGGATGTTCGGCCACAGTGCAAGCGGGGGTGAAGCCGGTGCGGTGCTGGGCACGGCCGTTGCACTGGCGGTGCCGCTGGCCGCCGCCATCAACTTCACCGTACTGCAGCATGTGAACCACGGCGAGACGGATGCGCAAGACATGCTGCCTGCGGTCTTGATCGGCGGGCTGATCTCGGCGCTGTTGACGCTGCCACTCGCGTTCCCGTTCCAGGCATCGGCCCACGATGTGGGGCTGCTGGCCCTGCTGGGCGTGGTGCAGCTCGCCATCCCCTGTCTGGTCGTGGTGCGCCTGACCCAGGTGCTGTCGGCCCCCGAGCTGTCTCTGCTCGGCTTGCTGGAGGTGATTTTCGGCGTGTTGTGGGCCTGGTGGGGTGCGGGCGAACCGCCAGGCACCACGGCACTCACGGGCGGCGCGCTGGTGGTGGGTGCCTTGCTGGTCAACGAACTGGTGGCGCTGCGTGCGTCACCCCCATCGAAAACCTGAAACATGAATGTTCTGACCGAGATCCGCGGCAACCTGGGCGTGGTCACGCTCAACAAGCCGCAAGCCTTGAATGCCTTGTCGCTCGCCATGGTGCGCGAGATCACCAGCACCTTGCTGAAGTGGCGCGATGACCCGCAGGTGGCCGCGGTGCTGCTGCGCGGCGCCGGCCGTGAAGGCAAGGCGCCCGCGTTTTGCGCCGGTGGCGACATCCGTTTTTTCCACCAGGCCGCACTCTCCGGCGACCCCACGCTGGAAGACTTCTTCACCGAGGAATACGCGCTCAACCACCTGGTTCACCACTACCCCAAGCCGACCATCGCGCTGATGGACGGCATCACCATGGGCGGCGGCATGGGCCTCGCACAAGGGGCGTCGTTGCGGGTGGTCACCGAGAACAGCCGCCTGGCCATGCCCGAGACCACCATCGGCCTGTTTCCCGATGTGGGTGGCGGCTGGTTCCTGTCGCGCTGCCCCGGCCACGTGGGCGAGTACCTGGCCTTGACCGGCCATGTCATGCATGCGGCTGACGCCATCGCGATGGGCCTGGCCGATGTGTTCGTCGACGCCGCCGTCTTGCCCACACTCATCGAGGCGCTGGCCGACCAACCCATCGAGACCGGCGCCCAGGCCACCGCGGCCGTGAAGGCGAGGGCGCAGACGCCGCCGGCAGCGACCCTGACGGCGCAGCTGTCAGAGATCGACACACACTTCGCCCACGCCACCACCTTGGCCGTCGTCCACTCGCTTGCCGCGAGCGACACCCCGTTTGCCCGGCACACCGTCACCGAGCTGCGCAAACGTTCGCCCTTGATGCTCGAAGTGAGCTTGCAGCAAGTGAGACGCGGGCGTGGCATGAGCTTGGCCGATGATTTGCGCATGGAGCGCGACCTGGTGCGTCACTGCTTCCACCTGCGCCCGGGCGCGGCCAGCGAGACCGCCGAAGGCATCCGCGCGCTCGCCATCGACAAAGACCATCACCCCCGCTGGAACCCGGCCCAACTGGAAGCGGTGACACCCGAAGACGTGGCCGCGTTCTTCGTGAGCCCCTGGCCGGCGCATGCCCACCCGCTGCGCGATCTAGGGCCTTAGCTCCAACCAAACGTCACAGCCGGTGGTTAGGATGTGTGCTTCCTGACCCCCGGCCCGTGAACCAGGCCCGTGAACATGCCCGTGAACGTGCCCGAAAAGCCCGTGCGAGACACCGGCCAACCCAAGGCCCCCAACGCGCTGTTGATGCTGCTCGAAGGCCGTGCGCCCTGGGAGCTGGCCGCGACGCTGGCCGCCACGCCCTTGTTCAGCCGCCTGCCTCCCGGTGATGGGCACCCGGTGCTGGTATTCCCCGGCCTGAGCGCCCCCGACGTCACCACCTTGCCGCTGCGCAGCTTCTTGCGCGCACGCGGCTATGAGCCTTATGAGTGGGAGCAGGGTTTCAACCTCGGCCCGCGCGAGGGCGTGCTCGAACGCTGCCGCGAGCGCGCGAATGCCATCTACCAGAAGCATCGCGTGCCGGTCAGCCTGGTCGGCTGGAGCCTGGGTGGTGTTTACGCCCGCGAGATCGCCAAGGAGCTGCCCAAGCAGACACGCTGCGTCGTCACATTGGGTACACCGTTCAGCGGCCACCCGCGCGCCAACAACGCCTGGCGCTTGTACGAGATGGTCAGCGGCCACCGGCTCGACGAAGCCGATTCGCTCATCGACCAGGTGCGCAAGCCGCCGCCCGTGCCCACCACCTCGATCTACTCACGTACCGATGGTGTGGTGTCGTGGCTGTGCAGCCTGAACGAAGACTCGCCGATGACTGAAAACATCGGTGTGCACGCCAGCCACCTGGGCATGGGCATGAACCCGTTGGCGCTCTACGTCGTGGCCGATCGCCTGGCGCAAAAGCCTGGCGAGTGGAAGCCGTTTCACCTGGAGGGGCGGCGCAAGTGGTTCTTCAAGACCACGTCGCGTGCGGCGGTATCGGCCTCGCGGGAGAAACCGGCGGCCTGATACTCGTTCACAGCCACTCTCTGGAGCCCGCTGTGAACACCAACCCGATCAAGACCCGCATGGAGCACGACAGCATGGGCACGCTGGCCGTGCCGGCTGCTGCGCTCTACGGCGCGCAGACCCAGCGCGCGGTCGACAACTTCCCCGTCAGTGGCCAACGCTTGCCGGTCGCCTTCATCCGCGCGCTCTTGCTTGTCAAGCAAGCCGCTGCGCTGGCCAACCTGCGGCTCAACCAATTGCCGCCCGACGTGGGCCATGCGATCACCGACGCCTGCCAGCGCCTGCTCGCCATGGGCGATGCCGAGTTGATGACGCACTTCCCGGTCGACGTGTTCCAGACCGGCTCGGGCACCAGCAGCAACATGAACGCCAACGAGGTGGTCGCCACCCTGGCTGGCGCGGCGCTCGGCGAGCCGGTCAGTCCCAACGACCACGTGAACGCCGGCCAGAGCAGCAATGACGTGATCCCCAGCACCTTGCACGTGAGCGCAGCCTTGCAACTGCACCAGCAGCTGTTACCCGCACTCGACCACCTGGTGCAAACCACGCGCCACAAGGCGAGCAGCGTGCACCGCCACGTCAAGACCGGCCGCACCCATTTGATGGACGCGATGCCGGTTCGTTTGAGCCAGGTGCTCGACGGCTGGGCCCACCAGGTCGAGGCCGCCAGCAAGCACATGCGCGCGCTGTTGCCGGCCCTGCAAGGCCTGGCGCAGGGCGGCACGGCTGTGGGCAGCGGGGTCAACGCACACCCCCAATTCGCCCGCTCGTTTGCGGCCGAGCTGAGCACGCTCACCCAGGTCGATTTCCGCCCGGCCGACAACTTCTTCGCGGCCATGGGTTCGCAAGACACGGCGGTCGCGGTGTCGGGCCAGCTCAAGGCGATGGCGGTTTCGTTGATGAAAATTGCCAACGACCTGCGCTGGATGAACTCGGGCCCGCTGGCCGGCCTGGGAGAGATCGAGCTCGAAGCCTTGCAACCCGGCTCGTCGATCATGCCGGGCAAGGTGAACCCGGTGATCCCCGAAGCGGCCGCGATGGTCGCGGCTCAGGTGATCGGCAACGACGCCGCCATCACCATCGCTGGTCAATCAGGCAACTTCGAACTCAACGTGATGCTGCCGCTGGTGGCGCACAACCTGCTGGGCAGCATCGAGCTGCTGGCCAACGTCAGCCGGCTGCTGGCCGACAAGGCCATTGCGAGCTTCACCGTCAATGAGTCGCGGCTGAAAGAAGCCTTGTCGCGCAACCCCATCCTGGTGACCGCGCTCAACCCCTTGATCGGCTACGAGAAAGCAGCCGAAATCGCGAAGCAGGCCTACCGTGAAGGCCGGCCGATTCTCGACGTGGCCGATGAACAAACCGACCTCGGGCGCGAGCGGCTGGCGCAGCTCCTGGACCCGGAGACGCTCACCGGCCCGGGTTGAGGCGCTGTCTTCGTTGCAACGCTCGATCCCGCTCGCCGCAGGCATGACCACCGCGGGTGGGGAGACGAAGGAACCCTGAGCGCCACCATGCATCTCCAGGGGCCATTGGTTACAACCCGCGTTTTGCGCGTTGACATCTTTCGATCGTCGGTGCGGGCGTTGTTCAATCATCGACTTCTACCCAAGTGACCGTACGAGAGTCGCGTGAAGGAGAACTGCCTGTGACCCGGACGCGTCGGATCCGACAAACTGACCACACCGCCACCCCTGAGACAGCAGCTCTCCGGATGGAACAACGGCACCGCATCCTCGACACCGCGCTGTCGTCGATGAGCGACTTTGCCTACATGTACGACCGCGACGGTCGATTCCTGTACGCGAACCGTGCGTTGCTCGACGCGATGGGTGTGTCGCACGACGCGATCATCGGCAAGAATTACACAGAGCTGGGGATGGCCGACCAACTTGCGCAGCGACTTGCGGCGCAACTGCGCCAGGTCGTGATGACCGGGCTGCCCGTGAAGGATGAAGCAGCTCTGCGGCATGCGTGTGGTACCTGGACCGAGCACGAGTACATCTTTGAGCCCGTTCTCGCAGCCGATGGCAGCGTGGAGCTGATTGCCGGTTCGACCCGTGACGTGACCGAGCGCAACCGTGCCGCCACCGCCCTGGCCGAGAGCGAACGCCGTTTCCGGTTCCTCAGCACACTCAGCGACGCCACGCGGGGGCTCGCTGAGCCGATGCAGGTGATAGAGGTGGTGACGCGGCTTCTGGGCCAGCATCTCGGTGCATCGCGCTGCACCTACGGCGGCGTGGACATCACCACTGACAGCGGCTCGATCCTGCACGACTACACCGATGGCTGCGAAAGTGTCGTGGGCGCCTATCGGTTCTCCGATTTCGGGCGCATCACGGTAGACACGCTGCTCTCGGGGCGCACTCTGGTTTTCAACGACGTCGACGTGATGCCGGGTGAGGCTGACGGAGCTGCCGCATTGCGCTGCATTGGCGTTCACGCGGTGATGGCTTGCCCGCTGGTCCTTAGAGGCAGCCTGCAGGCTTTCCTGGCTGTGCATCAGACCCTGCCACGCACCTGGACAGCGGCCGAGGTCGCACTGCTCGAAGAAGTCGCCCTGCGCTGCTGGGCCACCATCGAGCAGGTGCGTGCCCACGCCCGCTTGCGCGACAGCGACCGAGAACTCAGCATGCTCGCTGAATCGATGCCGCAGATGGTGTGGACGGCCGACGGCAAGGGCGAGATCACCTACCTCAACGAACGCTGGGTCCACTACACAGGGGTCTCACGCGAAGAGAGCTACGGATTGCGCTGGACGCAGTCCATCTTGCCCGAGGACTGGCCCGAGACCACCGCCGATTGGGCCCGCGCGGCCAAGGCGGGGGTGACCTTCGAGCACGAGTTCCGCCTCAGGCGAAAAGACGGTGTGTACCGCTGGTTCCTTGCGCGCGGTGTGCCGATGGTCGGTGACAACGGGCGCATTGAAAAATGGTTCGGGACCTCGACCGACATCGATGACAAAAAACGGCTCGAACAGGAGATGCGCAGCCACGCCAAGCAGCAGAGCCTCATCGCCGAGTTCGGCCGCCAGGCGCTGGCGAGTTCAGAGCTCGAGGCGCTGTTCGACGCTGCCGCGCACGCCGCCGTTGAAGGCCTGCCTGGGGTGTGCTGCAAGTTTGTGCAGCTGGGCGTCGACGGCAAAACGTTTCTCTGTCGGGCCGGCGTGGGCTGGCAAGGTCGCTGGGCCGGTACGCAAGAACTCGACGCGCCCGGGCGAGAGCGCCTTCTTAGGGTGATCGAGACCGGCGAGCCTGTTTCGATTGCCGATTTCGACAGTCAGATTCACAGCGCGCGTTCCGAGATGCTGGAAGCGCACGCCATCCGCAGCTCGGTGGACGTGGCGGTGGCGGGAGCCGGCGGCGTCTACGGTGTGCTTGGCGTCTACTCGCAGCAGGCCGAATCTTTCACGGCCAGAAACATTCACTTCATCCAAAGCCTGGCACACACGCTGGCCACCGCGATGGACCGCAAAGCCGCCGACGAGCGACTCGCCTACCTGGCGCAGTTCGACACCCTCACCGGCCTGCCCAACCGGCATCTGCTGGTCGACCGGCTCGTGCAGGCGCTCGCGCTTGCGCAACGCAACGATCAAGGCGCCGCTGTCGTCGTCATCGACCTGGATCGTTTCAAGGCCATCAACGACACACTCGGCCATGCCGTGGGCGACGAGCTGCTGGTGCTGGTGGCCGAGCGCCTGAAAGGCTGCGTGCGAAGCAGCGATACGGTGGCAAGGTTGGGTGGAGACGAGTTCGTCTTCGTGCTGACCAGTTTGTCACGCCCGGAAGACGCCGTGCTGGTTGCGCAGAAGGTCGTGGCAGCGCTGGCATTGCCATTCACCCTGGCCGAAGGCAACGAAGTCTATGCGTCGGCAAGCCTCGGGGTGGCCACGTTTCCGCAAGACGCGCAAACGGCCACCGATCTGCTGAAGAATGCCGACGCGGCGATGTGGCGTGCCAAGGAGCGGGGCCGCAACACCTACCAGCTCTACCTGCCTCAGATGAACGAGCTTGCGCTCGAGCGCCTGACCCTTGAAACCCAGCTGCGCGGCGCTTTGGAGCGTGAAGAGTTCGTGCTGCACTACCAGCCCAAGCTGAACCTGGCCAGTGGCGAGATCAGCGGCTTCGAGGCATTGCTGCGCTGGCAACATCCTCAGCGCGGCCTGGTGCCACCGCTGAAGTTCATTTCCATCCTCGAAGAAACGGGCTTGATCATCCGCGTGGGCGAGTGGGTCGTGCGCGCTGCGATCGATCAGCTGTTGTGCTGGAAGGCGCAAGGCGTGCCGCTCCAGCCCATCGCGGTCAATGTGTCGGCACGGCAGTTTCAGCAGCGCGATTTCGATGGGGTCATTGGCGCCATCCTGGCCGAAACCGGCATCGACGCCTGTTGGCTTGAGTTCGAGCTGACGGAGTCGATGCTGATGAATGACCCGGAAGAGGCTGTGCGCATCCTGAACAGCATGAGGGCGATGGGTGTGCGCCTGTCGCTCGACGACTTCGGCACCGGCTACTCCAGCCTGTCGTACCTGAAGCGCTTCCCGCTGGATGCCCTCAAGATCGACCGGGCCTTCATGCGCGACGTGACCACCGATGCCGACGACGCCACCATCGCTCAGGCGATCATCGGGCTGGCCCACAACCTGAAACTGAAGGTGGTGGCCGAGGGTGTGGAAACCCAGGCGCAACTCGATTTCCTGCGGCTGCATGGCTGCGACGACATGCAGGGCTACTTCTTCTCGCGCCCCGTGCCTGCTGTCGACGGCACTCGCATGCTGCTTGAAGGCAAGCGGCTGGACAACCCCACCTGAAGAGCGTCGCGCGAGCCGCTGGTTTGGGAGGCTGGGAGAATGTGACCATGCGCGCGCACTCAACTGGTATTTCTCCCTGGCGACTCTCGGTGGCCCCGATGATGGATTGGACCGACCGGCATTGCCGCTACTTCCACCGCCTCATCACCCGCCAAACCCTGCTTTACACCGAGATGGTGACCACCGGCGCACTGCTGCATGGCAATGTGCCGCGCCACCTCGACTTCAGCACCGAGGAGCACCCGGTGGCGCTGCAGCTTGGCGGTAGCGAGCACCACGACCTGGCGGCCTGCGCCAAGCTCGCGCAGCAGTGGGGCTACGACGAAGTCAACCTCAACTGCGGCTGCCCCAGCGAGCGTGTGCAACGCGGTGCGTTTGGTGCCTGCCTGATGGCTGAGCCGAACACCGTGGCCGATGGGGTGAAGGCGATGCGAGACGCGGTGAGTCTGCCGGTGACGGTGAAACACCGCATCGGCATCGACCACACCGAGAGCTACGCTTTCGTGCGCGACTTCGTCGGCACGGTGGCCCAAGCCGGCTGCGAGGTGTTCATCGTGCATGCGCGCAACGCCTGGCTCAAAGGTCTGAGCCCGAAGGAAAACCGCGAGGTGCCGCCGCTGCGCTACGAGATGGTCTATCAGTTGAAGCGCGACTTCCCTCAGCTCACCATCGTGCTCAACGGCGGCGTGAACGACAACGACCGGATCGACGAGCACCTGGCGCACATCGACGGTGTGATGCTGGGGCGCGAGGCTTATCACAACCCGTGGTGCATGGCCGATTGGGATGCACGCTATTTCGGTGACGCACCTCAGGCGCGCAACCGCGAAGAGGTTGAAGCGCTGATGGTCGCCTACATGCAGGGCATCACCGCACGCGGCGAGCCGTGGTCGCATGTGTCTCGGCACATGCTCGGGCTGCGCCACGGCATGCCCGGCTCGCGCCGCTGGCGCCAGGTGTGGTCAGACCACCGGCTGAAGGCGCAAGACGCTGCGCTGGTGAGCTTGCGTGCTGCAGAGGCGCTGCAGGTCGCGTGAGCCGCTAGGGCGATGAGGTGGCAGGCCTGGCAGGCCAGGTGGCGAGCACCACGCCGGCCAGCGCCAGGCCGAAAGCGGCGGCATGCACCGCGCTGAACCGTTCGCCCAGGAACAGC
>NZ_JANOCG010000612.1:0-7810 GCF_031412075.1 Rhizobacter sp. | reverse complement strand
ATAGAAGGTGTATACCGCCGACAGGCCGTCGTTGAGGATGTCGAGAATCGACACCATCTTCAGCGCGCCCAGCGTGCCATCGACCGACGGCTCGCGAAACTCGACCAGGCGCGAGTTGACGCGGCTTTGCAGCAGGAACTGGGTGTACTGGTCGACCGAATCGTTGTCCATGCCGCCGCCGCTGTGGCGCCCGGCCTGGTAACGCAGATAAAGCTGGTAGTGCTCGGGCACGAAGCACAGGCGCAGCACACGCGCTTGCAGGTTGCCGTGCTGCTTCAGGGCACGGCGCTGGCTGCGGGTGGGCTCGAAACTCTTGACCGGAATGCGCAGTGGCACACAAGCACGGCAGCCATCGCAGAACGGGCGGTAGGTGAACATGCCGCTGCGCCGAAAGCCGTTGGCCACCAGGCCGGAGTACGCATCGGCGTGGATCAAGTGGCTGGGTGTGGCCACCTGCGAGCGCGCCATGCGGCCCGCGATGTAGCTGCACGGGTAGGGCGCGGTGGCGTAGAACTGGATCGATGAGAGCGGCAGCTCTTTCGGGTGGGTCACGGGCCAGGTTCCTGAGTGGGCAGGTTGGGTCTGTCGGTCTGGTCGACTTCCAGGTGCGCCCACATCGCCAAATGATAGGTCCAATCCTTCACCGACGGTTCCCTGATCCGTGGGGTGAAGAGGGCCTCGAACTCGCCGCGGGGGATCTCGCGTGCGCCCAGCGACGCCAGGTGGCCGGTGCGTTGCTGGCAGTCGATGAGGGTGATGCCGTGGTGGCGGCAAAGGCACACCAGCGCGGCCATCGCGATCTTCGACGCGTCGGTGCGGTGCGAAAACATCGATTCGCCGAAAAACATGCGGCCGAGGTTGATGCCGTACAGGCCACCGACCAGTTGGCCATCGATCCAGGATTCGACGCTGTGCACGGTGCCGAGGGTGTGCCAGTCGCAATAGGCGTCGATCATCTCCGGCACGATCCAGGTGCCGGCCTGGCCGTCTCGTGGCGTACTGGCGCAGGCGGTGATGACGCGGCGAAAGGCGCTGTCGACGCGGATCTCGCAACGTTTGTCCATTGCAAAGCGCTTCACCGCCTTGCGCAGCGAGCGCGAGAGCTTGAATTCGTCGACAAACAGCACCATGCGCGGGTCGGGTGACCACCACAGGATGGGCTGGCCTTCGCTGTACCAGGGGAAGACCCCTTTGCTGTAGGCCTCGGCCAGGCGTGCAGGGGTGAGTTCTCCGCCGGCCGCGAGCAGGCCCGGGGCGTCAGAGCCTGGCGGCAGGGCGAGCCGTGTGTCGGGCAGCGGGTCGAGCGGGTGGCGCAGCCAGGGGATCATGCAGAGCGGGTGTCACAGGCCTCGGATGTGTTCACCGGCTTCTTCTGCGTGAGCGTCACCCCATGACGCACCGCCACGATCTCGGCCAGGATGGACACGGCGATCTCGGCCGGTGTGCGCCCGCCCAGGTCGAGCCCGATGGGGCCGTGCAGGCGGTCGATCTCTTGCGCCGACAGGTCGAACAAGGCCAGACGCTCGCGGCGCTTCGCGGTGTTGTTGCGCGAGCCCAGAGCGCCCACATAGAACGCGGGCGACTTGAGCGCTTCGAGCAGCGCCATGTCGTCGAGCTTGGGGTCGTGCGTGACGGCCACCACCGCGCTGTGCGGGTCGAGTTGCAGCTCGACCACCAGGTCGTCGGGCATGCTGTGGCTGAAGGTGGTGCCGGGCACGTCCCAGGTGAGGTGGTATTCCTCGCGCGGGTCGCAGCAGATGACTTCAAAGTCGAGCGCCAGCGCCATCTGCGCCAGCACACGCGACAACTGCCCCGCGCCGATCACGAGCAGGCGCCAGCGCGGGCCGAAGAGGGCGCGCAGGGTGTCTCCGTTGAAGCTGAATTCATCGCCGCGCGTGGCGGCTTCCACCGTCACCTGGCCGCTGCGCAGGTCGAGCCGGCGTGCCACCAGCTCATGGCGCTGTGTGCGGGCCAGCACTTCGTCGATCCACCTGGTGTCTTGCAGCGGCTCCTGCACCAGGCGCAGGTTGCCGCCGCAGGGCAGGCCGAAGCGGGCAGCTTCTTCCTTGGTGACGCCATAGGTCACGAGCGAAGGTTGTTTGACTTCATCACCGCCGCGCACCCGCTCGATCAGGTCGTCTTCGACGCAGCCGCCCGAGACCGAGCCCACCACCAGGCCGTCGGCCCGCATGGCCAGCAGGGCGCCGGGCGGGCGCGGCGCCGAGCCCCAGGTTTCGATCACGGTGACCAGCCGAACGGCATGGCCATCGGCATGCCATTGGCGGGCCTGGGTCAGAACTTGGAGGTCGAGGCTGTCCATCGGTCGGGTTCCACGGGGGTGTCGGGCCATGGTATCTCTGGGCGCCCCGGCCGACAGCGCGAACTTTCCCGGCCCGCCCTGACCTGCCTGCGGAGGTATGTCATTTGACACAAGTTCGAGGCGCCGTCCTACAGATCAAAAACAGGTCGTTTCGCTATTATTTTTCTCAGTTTCACGCCACCTAAAGACATGAACACCGCAGGAATCACGCGATCACCCACAGAGGTTGCAGGGCTCGATGAAGTGCTGCACGGCGGCTTCATTGCCGGGCGTCTTTATCTGGTGGACGGCAACCCTGGCGCCGGGAAGACCACGCTGGCGTTGGAGTACTTGATCAACGGTGCTCGCGCTGGAGAAAGCTGCCTCTACGTCACGCTGTCCGAGACGCGTAGCGAGCTGGTCGCCAATGCGGCGTCTCACGGCTGGTCGCTCGACGGCATCGAGATTCTCGAACTGCTGGCCGACGAGCTGCAGGTCGACGGCGAAAGCGACCTCACGATGTACCAGCCCTCGGAGGTGGAGCTGAACGCCACCACGCGCAAGGCGCTGGAGGCGGTGGAACGGCTCAAGCCGCGGCGCATGGTGTTGGATTCGTTGTCGGAGCTGCGTTTGCTGGCTCAGAGCTCGCTGCGCTACCGGCGGCAGATTCTCGGCCTCAAGCAGTTTCTGGTGGGGCGCGACTGCACGGCGCTGCTGCTCGACGACCGCACCACCGAGGGGCCCGACATGCAGCTGCAAAGCATTGCGCATGGCGTGATCTCGCTCGATTCGTACACACCGGCCTATGGGCGCACGCTGCGCCAGCTTCGGGTGGTGAAGTTTCGCGGCAGCGATTTCAGCAGCGGCAGCCACGATTTTGTGATCAACCGTGGTGGGCTCACGGTGTTCCCGCGCCTGGCTTCGTCGCAGCACGGCGTGCCCTTCAAGCGGGAGACGATTGCAAGCGGCGTGGCCATGCTGGACTCATTGCTCAGCGGCGGCATCGACCGCGGCACGGCCACCCTGCTGGTGGGCCCGCCGGGTTCGGGCAAATCGACCATCGCCTTGCAGTACGCGGCGGCGGCTGCGGCGCGTGGCGAGCATGCCGCCATCTTTGGCTTCGAGGAGGCCAAGGCGATTCTGTTCGAGCGCGCGCGCGGCCTGGGCATGCCCATCAACGAAGGTGTCGGGCCGGGGCAGATCATGGTGCAGCAGATCGACCCGGCTGAAATCTCGCCGGGCGAGTTTGCCCACAGGGTGCGGCAAGCAGTGGAGCGCGACGGCGCGCGCGTGGTGGTGATCGACAGCCTGAACGGCTACCTCAACGCCATGCCAGAAGACAAGTTCCTCACGGCGCAGCTGCACGAGTTGCTGTCGTACCTCAACAACCATGGTGTGGCCACCTTCCTCATTGCAGCGCAGAGCGGCATGCTCGGGCCCACGATGCGCTCACCGGTGGATGCGAGTTACCTCGCCGATGCCGTGGTCATGTTCCGCATGTACGAACACGCGGGCAGCGTGAAGAAGGCGATCTCGGTCGTCAAGAAGCGCAGCGGGCTGCACGAAGAGTCGATTCGCCAGCTGCGGTTCGACAGCAAAGGCGTTCATCTCAGTGAACCGCTGATGCACCTGCGTGGGGTGCTGACGGGCGTGCCGGTGGATGTGCCGTCATCGATCCCCGAGCGCTCCCAGCGGCAGCCTCTCGATGCCCGCTGACGCGACACCAAGCGACCAACGGGTTCTGGTTCTGCCGGTGACCCGGCGGGACGGCGAGGTGACACACCAGCTGCTCGTGCGGGCCGGCGTCGCATGCGTGCTCTGCGCCGACCTGCCCATGTTGGCCGCCGAGATCCCTCAGGGAGTCGGCGCGATGATGCTCACCGAAGCGGCGCTGGTGCGGCCCGAGATGCCCGCGCTGCTGGCGGCGCTGCGCGGGCAACCGGCGTGGTCTGACGTGCCGGTGGTCGTCCTCATCCGAGCCAACGAGGTACCGCAGGCGGCGGTGCGCGTGCTGGAGACGCTGAACAACGTGACGGTGCTGGACCGGCCGGTGACGGCGCGCTCGATGGTCAGCGCCATCCAGTCGGCGTTGCGCGACCGGCGCAAGCAGTACCGCATCCGCGACCAGCTGCTGCAGCAAGCACGTGCTGAGAAGGCGCTGATGCTGGCCGACCAGCGAAAGGACGAGTTTCTCGCCACCTTGGCGCACGAACTGCGCAACCCGCTGGCGCCCATTCGCGCCGGCCTGCACATCCTGTCGAAGGGCGCCAGCGGCGACGAGCGCACGCAGCGCCTGCACCAGATCATGGAGCGTCAGATGGGCCAGATGGTCAAGCTGATCGACGAGCTGCTCGAGGTGTCGCGCATCTCCACCGGCAAGCTGGTTTTGCGCAAGGAGCGCGCCGACATGCGCGCCGTCGTCAACCTGGCGATCGAGGGCAGCCAGCCGATGATCGACGCCGCCAACCACAGCTTGCAGGTGCAGATGTTCGACGAGCCTGTCTGGGTGTTTGGCGACCCCTCGCGCCTGGCCCAGGTGGTAAGCAACCTGGTCAACAACGCTGCCAAGTACACGCCCAATGGCGGGCGCATCCGCGTGGAACTGTCACGCCAAGGCAGTGATGCGCTGGTCAGCGTGGAAGACAGCGGCGTGGGCATTCCCGACAACATGATCGACCACGTGTTTGAGATGTTCACCCAGGTCAACCGCACACTAGACCGCTCGCAAGGGGGTCTGGGCATTGGCCTGTCGCTGGTGCGCCGCCTGATGGAGCTGCATGATGGGTCGGTCGAGGCGCAAAGCGGGGGGCCTGACTGTGGGAGCAAGTTCACCATCCGCCTGCCGGTGTGTGCCGATGACGAAGCGATGGAGATGCCGCACCCTTCGATGGCATTGACGGCCAGCATCAACAAGCACATCCGTGTGCTGATCGTCGACGACAACACCGACGCTGCCGACACGCTCGCGATGTTGCTCGAAGCGCACGGGCACCAGACCCGCCGCGCCTACAGCGCACCCGCCGGCATCCTGGCGGCGGCCGAGTTCCAGCCCGAGGCGGTGTTCTGCGACATCGAGATGGCCGGCATGAAAGGCTACGAAGTGGCCTCCCGTTTGCGAGGCGACCCGCGCCACGCCTCGGCGGTGCTGGTGGCCGTGACAGGCCGCGGCAGCGATGAAGACAAGCGCCGCTCGCTGGGCGCCGGCTTCGACCTGCACCTCACCAAGCCGATCAGCTACGAAGCCGTTCAGCAGGCGCTGGTGCGGCTCTGAACGTCCCGCTCGGGGCGGCTGTGGCCCGTCAGCGGTAGAACGCCTCGACCCGGCCCTTGAGGGTGAGCATCAGCGGCTGGCCCTTGCGGTCCTTGGTCTTGCCGGCGGGCACTTTGACCCAACCCTCGCTGATGCAGTACTCCTCGACGTCGAAGCGTTCCTTGTCGTTGAGGCGGATGCCGATGTCGTGCTCGAACACGGCTGCCACATGGTGCGGGCTGCGCGGGTCGGTCGACAGGCGGTCGGGCAGGGTGGGGGCTTCTTTGTTGTCGCTCATGGTGTTGTTTTCGCAGGAGGGGGCTGGCCGGCGATTCTCCCGGATTTGTCTTATCGTGCGCCTCTGCATTGCTGAAGGAGACCTCCATGAAGATCGCTTTTTTCGGAACCGGCCTGATGGGGTCTGGTTTTGTGCGCCGCTTTCGTGCCAATGGCCATGAGGTCAATGTCTGGAACCGCAGCCCGGCCAAGGCGCGAGCGCTGGAGGCCGATGGCGCCAAGGCCTTTGCCGACCCGGCGCAGGCGCTCGAGGGTGTGGAGCGCATCCACCTCTCCCTGGCCGACGACGAATCGGTCGACGCGGTGCTGGAGCCGCTGGCTGCCAGGCTCGCGCAAGGCACCTGGATCGTCGACCACACCACCACCGCGCCCACGCCCACCGCAGCACGTGCGGCACGCTGGCATGCGCGCGGTCGCATGTTCGTTCACGCACCGGTCTTCATGGGCCCGTCGAATGCACTCGAAGGCACGGGCTTGATGCTGGTCTCGGGCGACAAGTCGCACCACGACACGCTGCTGCCTGCGCTGCAGCAGATGACGGGCAACGTGATCTACCTGGGCGAGGCGCCCGAGCGCGCGGCGGCGTTCAAGCTCTTCGGCAACCTCACGCTCATTGGCATCATGGGCGTGCTTGGCGACGTGAATCGCCTGGCGCATGCGAGCGGCATCTCGACCAGCGACGCGTTTTCCTTGTTCAAGCACTTCAACCCTGGGCAGACGTTGCCGGCGCGGGCGGCGCGCATCGAGTCGGGCGACGTGACGCAGCCGTCGTTCGAGGTGGCGATGGCGCGCAAGGACGTGCGGCTGATGATCGAAGAAGCACAACGTGGCGGAGTCGATCTTTTTGTGATGCCCGGCGTGGCTGCGATGTTTGACGCGGCGATTGCGCGCGGTGAGGGCGCGCTCGACGCCGATGTGGCTGCACGCGTGCCACGTTGAATCTTCAGGAGACCGTTTTGATCGAACAACACATCGACATCCCCACCGCCGACGGCGCCATGAACAGCTTCGTGGTGTGCCCTGACGAGGGCGGCCCTTTCCCGGTCGTCTTCTTCTACATGGACGCTCCCGGCAAGCGCGAAGAGCTGCACGACATGGCGCGGCGCATTGCCGCCGTGGGCTACTTCGTCGTGCTGCCCAACCTCTATTACCGGCGCTCGCGCGACTACTGGCTGAAAGAGCGCACCGAAGCCGGCATGGCCGAGATGTTCGGTCACATGGCCTCGCTCGACGCCGCCACGACCGAGTGCGACACCCGCGCGATGTTGAGCTACGTCGATGCGCAGCCCCGGGCCGATGCATCACGCATCGGCGCTGTGGGCTACTGCATGAGCGGCCCGATCGTGGTGTGGGCTGCGGCGGCCTTTGCCGACCGGCTGAACTGCATTGCCTCCATCCACGGCGCCAACATGGCGACCGACAGCCCCGATTCGCCTCACCGCCTGGCGCCGCGCATTCGCTGCGAGACCTATTTCGCCTGCGCCGAGATCGACAAGTGGGCGCCGCCAGCGCACATCGAGCAGCTGTCTGCAGCTTTCACCGCTGCGAAGGTGCCGCACCGTGTTGAGTGGTACCCGGCGGCGGAACATGGCTTCGTGTTTCCGTTGCGGGTGGGCATTTATAACAAGGCGGCGGCCGAGCGGCACTGGGAGCGGTTATTCAGCCTCTTTGAACGCAACTTGCGGGCTGCGTAGGTTCTTGTCACTCCCGAGGAGGCGGGAATCCAGGATGGTTCGCTTATCACCATCCGTTCGGGCTGACCCTTCGACAAGCTCAGGACTGGGTCCGCTTCGCGGATCGAAGCCTTGCTCGTTTTGTCGCATGTCTTCTGCACTGCGTGAGTCCGCGCCTGTAGTTCGTCCCGTCGGCCGACCCCCTTTGGTATATGCATAACTTTGCTTCTCAAAGTGAGCAGATCCCCGCTTTGCGTACTTTGTGTCGACAAAGAAAGGGGGCAAAGAAAG
>NZ_JANOCG010000611.1:0-4493 GCF_031412075.1 Rhizobacter sp. | reverse complement strand
TCGCTCGCAAGACGATGAAGCTGCAGGCCGAGGTGGTGAGCGCCATGGCGGCCACGCTCACCGTCAACGAGCTCGACCTGGTGGAGCGGTTGATGGCACCCGCCTGCGAGGTGCTGCAGGCCATGCTCGACGAGCGCTGAGCGCTCGGTCAAGCCGCCATCCAGGCCTCGATCTCGTCGGCGTGCACCGGCACGCCGCGGCTGATGAGTTCACAACCCTGTTCGGTGATCACCGCGTCGTCTTCGATGCGGATGCCGATGTGCCAATAACGCTCGGGCACGCCCTCGGCGGGGCGCACGTACAGGCCAGGCTCCAGCGTCACCACCATGCCCGGTTGCAGCCGGCGCGAGGGCGGTTTCACCACCTTGCCGCCGAGCCCGTCGGGCTGCTCGAAAGCAGGCTCGTCGAGCGCGAGGTACTCGCCCGCGTCGTGCACGTCGCGGCCCAGCCAGTGGCCGGTGCCGTGCATGTAGAACTGGCGGTAGGCGGCGCTCGCGATCACGTCGTCGAGCGAGCCGTGCTGGTCGCGGCTCAAGAGGCCGGTGTCGAGCATGCCTTGGGCGAGCACCCGCACGGCGGCGTGGTGCGCGTCGCGCTGGCGCGCGCCGGGGTGCGTGGCAGCCACGGCCGCTTCTTGAGCGGCGTGCACGATGTCATACAGCTCACGCTGCGCGGCGCTGAAACGGCCGCTGGCGGGAAAGGTGCGGGTGATGTCGCTGGCGTAACCGTCGAGCTCGCAGCCGGCGTCGATCAGGCACAGCTCACCGGCCTTGAGCGGTGCATCGCTGGCGGCGTAGTGCAGCACGCAGGCGTTGGCACCGGCCGCCACGATCGAGGTGTAGGCGGGGCTCTGTGCGCCGTGGCGGCGGAACTCGTGCAACAGCTCGGCTTCGATTTCGTACTCGCGAATGACGCCGCCGGGTTCGGCGCGGAAACGCTGCGCACAGAAGCGCATCGCGCGCGCATGCGCACCCGCGGAGATGGCGGCAGCGCGGCGCATGGTGGCGATCTCCTGGGGCGACTTGACGAGCCGCATCTCGTCGAGCAACAAGGCCAGGTCACGGTGCGAGCCGGGGCCGATGCTGCCCAGGTGCGAACGATCGCGCACGGTGCCCAGCCAGCCGCTGACGCGCTGCTCCAGGCCACCCGGCGCGCCGAACAGCGTCCACACCGTGCTCTGGTGGTTGAGCATCTCGGGCAGGCGCGCATCGAGCTGGTCGATGGGGTGGGCTTCGTCGACCGCCAAGGCCAGCGGTGCAGCCTCGGGGCCGAGGCGGTGGCCGGTCCAGATTTCCTGCGCATCGTCTTGGGTGCGGCAGAACAGCACGCTGTGGCCGTCGGCGCGCAGCACCAGGCCGCTGTGCGGCTCGTCGAACCCGGTCAGGTAGTGGAAGTAGCTGTCGTGGCGATACGGGTGCTCGCTGTCGCGGCTGCGCAGGAACTCGGGCGCGGTCATCACGATGGCGAGGCCGCCACCGGCCAGACGCAGGGCTTGGGCGAGTTGCGCGCGCCGTTCGCGGTACGTGTCGCTGTTCATGCCCGCGATTGTTGCCTCGATCTCAGGCTTTGGTGCGCTTGACGGCGGGGGGGAGGTTGGGTGCCTGGGCCTGCTGGCGCAAGCGCTTGAGCTCACGCATCATTTCGCGGTCGACCGATGAGGGCTGCTTGGCCACCTCCGCTGCCGCTTCGCTGCCGCGCGTGCTCGAGCGTTTGACGGCCTCGCGGTCGCCTGCCAGTTGCTGGCGGGTGCGGATGTTGTTGGCCAGCGTTTCCACCGCCTCCAGGTCGTTGTGCGCGTCGGTCTTGGGCAAGGCGACCACCCGTTTGTCGACCATGCGCATGCTCAGGCGGCAGACCCGGTTGCGGTTGAGGTGGCGCAAGGTGAAGCCCTGGGTCTCGGCCTCGCTCACCGACACATCGCGGATGTTTTCGATGGCCACCTGGTGCACCTTGTGTCCCAGGCCGCGCTGGAACCACACGTTGTTGGCGCTGACCGTCACCCGCTCCCAGCGCGTCAGGTCCAAGCCGACGGCGCCCAGCATCACCAGAACGCCGAGGAAGGTGACCCAGCCCATGCCCCAGGCCACGCCGACCCACATCACCACACCGGAGGCCAGCACCAGGCCGATCACTTCCAGCATGGCGCGCTCGGCCGTGCCGTAGACGCTGCGCTCGTAGCCGCTGACTTCGGGCTCGCCGGTGGCCAGCGGCCAGGCGGCGGAGGCGATGGCCTTGGCGCCGCGCCCAAGCAGAATGTGCCCCGCCACGGCAATGGCCAACATAAAAGGAAGGATGAGGAGAGTGCGCACAGCCGGAAGTTAACGCGAACTGGCACCCGGCGAAAGGCCCTGCGCCGAAAGCTGGCTTGCTGCCGATGACACACGGTCGATTCCACGGCCTGAGCGGGCAACCCGCTGTGGCTAAGATGCCTCATTCCACTCTGAGAGATTTCCATGCAATACCGGCGTCTGGGTCGCAGCGGGCTGCAGGTCAGCGAGTTGTCGCTGGGCTCCTGGGTCACGTACCACAACCAGGTCGACGCCTCGGCGGCCACCGAGATGCTGGCGGCCGCCATGGACGCCGGCATCAACTTCTTCGACAACGCCGAGGCTTACGCCGGCGGGCAGAGCGAGGTCGTGATGGGCGAGGCCTTCAAGGCACTGGGGCGCTCCCGCATGAGCTACGTGGTGTCGACCAAGTTCTATTGGGGACTTGACCATGGTGGCAACCCGGTCAACCAGAAGAACACGCTCAACCGCAAGTACCTGGCGCAAGCGATCGACGGTTCGCTCAAGCGCATGCAGCTCGACCACATCGACCTGGTCTATTGCCACCGCCCCGACCCGAACACGCCGATCGAAGAAACCGTCTGGGCGATGAGCGACATGGTCACGCAGGGCAAGGCCTTGTACTGGGGCACCAGCGAATGGAGCGCGAAAGAGATTCGCGCCGCGTACGACGTGGCCGAGCGCGAGCGCCTGCACCGCCCGCTGATGGAGCAGCCGCAATACAACCTTTTCAACCGCGCGCGGGTCGAGCGCGAATACGCCAAGCTCTACGAGGGCATCGGGTTGGGCCTGACCACCTGGAGCCCGCTCGCCAGCGGCCTGCTCACCGGCAAGTACCGCGCCGGCGTGCCGGCCGGCAGCCGGGGGGCGCTCGAAGGCATGGGGTTTCTGGTCAAGGGCCTGACCGACGCGGCCAAGAACCAGGCGGTGGCCGAGCTGGAGCCGATCGCCCGCGACCTGGGCGGCAACGTGGCACAGCTCGCTATCGCCTGGGTCAATCGCAACCCGAACGTCAGCACGGTGATCCTCGGGGCCTCGAAGCTCGAGCAACTGCATGACAACCTGGGCGCCTTGGCGATCACCCCCAAGCTCACGCCCGAGGTGCTGGCCCGCATCGACAAGATCACCAAGTCGCTGGCTGCATGAGCAAACTTGCTACATCACCGCCGAGCGGGCCGAGCGCCGGGCCGCTCCCAAGCCGGCCCGCATCCCCTCGGGGGATCGTCGAACGTACCCGTTTGGCGAGGGGCTGACATCCCGTGGCCCACTCACACGACCTGCGCCCGTGGCAACACTCGCACGTGTTCGACACCGGCAACCGGCTGGGCGAGACGCGCACGCACTGGGTGCTGGCGATCACGCTGCTGACCATGGTGGTCGAGATCGCCGCTGGCTGGTGGACGGGCTCGATGGCCTTGCTGGCCGATGGCTGGCACATGGGCACCCACGCGCTGGCGCTGGGCGTCACGGCCGGGGCCTACTACCTGGCGCGCCGCCACGCCGGCGACACACGCTACGCCTTCGGCACCTGGAAGATCGAGGTGCTGGGCAGCTTTGCCAGCGCGCTGGTGCTGGGTGTGGTGGGGCTGGGCATCGCGGTTGAGTCCCTGGTGCGTCTGTGGAAGGCCGAGCCGATCGAGGCGCAGACGGCCCTGGTGATCGCGGTGATCGGGCTGGTGGTCAACCTGGTGTCGGCGTGGTTGCTGCATGGCGCACAGGGGGGCCATGGGCACGAGCACGGCCACCACGATCATGCGCACCACGGTCATGACCACGGCGAGCACGCCCACCCGGGCCATCAAGACCTGAATCTGCGCGCCGCCTACGCCCACGTGATGGCCGACGCGCTCACCTCTGTGTTTGCCATTGCCGCCCTGTCGGCGGCGGTCTGGCTGGGCTGGACCTGGCTCGACCCGTTGGTGGGCGTGCTGGGCGCGGTGGTGATCGGTGTGTGGGCCTGGGGCCTGATGCGCCAGTCCGCCGCCGTGCTGCTCGATCGCGAGATGGACCACCCGCTGACGCAGGAAGTGCGCGAGGCCATCGAGTCCGATGGTGACGCCAAGGTGGCCGACCTGCATGTGTGGCGTGTCGGCCGCGAGTCCTTTGCGGCCGAGGTCTGCATCGTGGCCGATGTGCCGCTGGCGCCTTCGGTCTACCGTGAGCGGCTGAAGGTGCACAGTGAACTCGTGCACGTGGCCATCGAAG
>NZ_JANOCG010000610.1:0-15247 GCF_031412075.1 Rhizobacter sp. | reverse complement strand
CGACGCCACCACCATCACCGCCGAGATGACCTGCGTGACGATGGAGCCGCCCACCTTGTCGGAGATCCAGCCGCCGATGGGGCGCACCGCCGCGCCAACGAAGGGGCCGATCCAGGCGTAGGTGAAGGCCGAGGGGGCGTTGGGGTTCTTCAGCGTGTGTTGCAGCACGCCGTTCACATCAGGCACGTGGCTGATGCCGAAGATCACGGTGATCGAGAGCGGCAGCGCCATCGAGAAACCGATGAACGAACCGAAGGTCACGATGTAGAGCGCGGTCAACGACCAGGTGTGCTTGTCCTTGAAGATCAGGAACTGCTTGGTCACGTTTTCGCGCATGTTGCCGAAGGCGGCGAGCTTCATCACCAGCAGCGCGCTCGCGATGTCGAGCGGGATCGCCACCCACATGCTGATCAGGCCCAGCCCCGTGGGCGCCGGCAGGTAGAGGTACAGGCCGAGGATGGCCGGGATGAAGGCCAGCGTGTAGAGGTAGGTGATCTTGGCAAACGCCACCAGCGGGTTGCCGGCTGCGGGTGTGACCGTCTTCAGGTTGTTCATGCCGAACCAGCACAGGATGGCGAGCGGCACCAGCGAAATCACCCAGGCGAAACCGGCGTTCTGGATCCACGTCGGTGTGCCCGCCTTGATCTTGCCGAGGATCCAGCCGCTGTCTTTCAAGAGCGTCATCGACTCGCCGCCCCATCCGCCGAAGAGGCTCATGGTCATCACCAGCGGGATCACGATCTGCATCGTGGTCACGCCGAAGTTGCCGATGCCGGCGTTCAGGCCGAGCGCCGTGCCTTGCAGCCGCTTCGGGAAGAAAGTGCTGATGTTCGACATCGACGACGCAAAGTTGCCGCCACCCACACCCGACCACAGCGCCATCAACTGAAACGCCCACAGCGGCCAATCCTTGTGCTGCAAGGCGATGCCGGTGCCGATGGCGGGTGCCAGCAGCATCGCGGTGGTCAGGAAGATGGTGTTGCGCCCACCCGCCAGACGGATGAGGAACGACGCCGGGATGCGCATGGTCGCGCCCGAGATGCCGGCGATGGCCGTCAACGTGAACAGCTCGGCCTGGGTGAAAGGGAAGCCCAGGTTGAGCATCTGCACGGTGATGATTCCCCACATGCCCCAGACCGCGAAGCCGCACAAGAGCGCGGGCACCGAGAGCCAGAGGTTGCGGTAAGCGATTTTCTTGCCGGTGCTTTCCCAGAAGGTGTTGTCTTCTGGGCGCCAATCCGCGATGTCGGCGCCGCCGGGTGCGGCCGCGCGGGGCACAACGCCTTTGTTGATCGCATTCATGTGATTCCTTGAAAGAGTTCGGGCTCAGCCCTGCAAACTGAACGCCGTCGCGTTCTTGCCCATCAGTTCGGTGCGGCGCACTTCGGTCCAGTACATCCAGATCAGCGAGACCCAGACCACGCCGTACATCAACATGAAGGCGCTGGAGCGCACGCCCGTCAGGTCCATCAACACGCCGAACAGGATCGGCAGCACGAAGCCCCCCAGGCCACCCGCCAGGCCCACGATGCCGCTGATGGCGCCAATGTTGGTCGGGTAGTCGTCGCTGATGTACTTGAAGACACTGGCCTTGCCGAAGGCCCAGGCGATGCCCAGCAAGAACATCAGAATCGTGAAACCGTAGACGTTGAGCCCGATGTGAAACGTCTTCGGCCCGTTGACGGTGAGCACCGTGAAATCGGTCTGCGGGTAGCTCAGGAGAAACAGGCAGATCCAGCTCACCCACAGCACCCACCAGGTGACGCTGTGTGCGCCGTACTTGTCAGACATCCAGCCGCCCACCGCGCGCAACACGCCGCCCGGCAGCGAAAAGCAGGCCGCCAGCAAGGCGGCGGCGCGGATGTCGAGGCCGAACTCGCCCACGTAGTACTGCACCATCCACAGCGAGAGCGCCACGTAGCCACCGAAGACGATGCTGTAGTACTGGCAGTACTTGAGCACCTTCGGGTCTTTGAGTGCCTTGAGCTGGTCGGTGAACTTCACGTTGCTCGGCACCAGGTGGGCCGGGTCGCTGTGGCTGAACATCCAAAACAGCACCAGGGTGCCCAGCATGATGGCCGCGTAGACCTGCGGCACCATGGCCCAGCCGAAGGCCACCACCAGCGCGGGGGCCACGAACTTGTTGACCGCCGCGCCCGAGTTGCCGGCGCCGTAGACACCCATCGCGAAGCCCTGTTGGTGCTTCGGGAACCAGCGCGCCACATACGGTGTGCCCACCGAGAACGAACCACCGGCCAGGCCGACGAAGAGGCCGATCACGATGAAGTGCCAGTAGGCGGTGGCGTAGCTCATCATCCAGATGGCCGGCACGGTGCAGGCCATCAGCACCGCCATCACGATGCGGCCGCCGTATTTGTCGGTCCAGATGCCCAGCGGCACGCGGATCAGCGAGCCGGTGAGCACGGGCGTGGCGGTCAGCAGGCCGAACTCGGTGGAGTTGAGCCCCAGCGTTTTTTTGATCGGGATGCCGATCACGCCGAACATCATCCACACCATGAAGCACACGGTGAATGCCAGCGTGCTGACGATCAGCACCGACAGGCCCTGCCCCTTCTTGGTCATTCGAGTTGCTCCTTCGCATTTGCCTGTGCTCACTGTAGGAAGCGGCGGCGGTTCGCGGCATCCCTCCGACGGTGCTGTCGTGGGCTGCAAAAGAACTAGCGATGCGCGGCATGCCGTCGTTCTGAAGAACTAGTCGGCTCGGAACGGGTGCGGCGCTTGCGCTGGATCAAGGCGTGACGGGCTGCGGCTATGCTGCGATCTCGCACCCCGCCATACCCACCTGATAGCCCTCCAAGGATCACCATGACCGGCCTGCTGACCGACCGCCTGCAACGCATCACCACCCACCTTCAGGACCACTACATCACGCCCGGCAAGCTGGTCGGTTGCCAGACCCTGGTGGCCCAGCACGGCCAGGTGGCCTACAGCAGCGCGCTCGGCCGCATGGACCGCGAACGCGACAAGCCGATGCGCGAAGACACCATCTTCCGCATCTACTCCATGACCAAGCCGATCACCTCGGTGGCGCTGATGAGCTTGTACGAGCAGGGACACTTCCAGCTCAACGACCCGGTGAGCAAGGTGATCCCCGAGTGGCGCGACCAGCGGGTCTATGTGTCGGGCGACGCGGACAGCATGCAGACCAAGCTGCCCGATCGTCCGGTGACCTTTCGCCACGTGCTCAGCCACAGTGGGGGCCTGACCTACGGCGGCGGGCTCAACCCGCCGGGCACGCCGGTGCACCCGGTCGACGCGGTCTACGCCAAGCTCGGCCTGGCTCGCGGTGGGCGTGAAGACCTGGCCACCTTCGTGCGCAAGATGGGCCAGGTGCCGCTGCGCTACGAGCCGGGCGAGCGCTGGATGTATTCGTTCTCGACCGACGTGTGCGGCTACCTGGTACAGGCTTTGTCGGGCATGCCGTTCGAGGACTATCTGCAAAAGCACATCTTCGACCCGCTGGGCATGAACGACACCGCGTTCAGCATCGCGCCCGAGAAGGTCGACCGGTTTGCCACCAACTATGTGCGCAAGGAAGACAAGTCACTCGCCGTGATGGACGATCCGCAGAAAAGCACCTACGCCAAGCCGCCCATCTTCGTGTCGGGCGGCGGCGGCCTGGTGAGCACGATGGCCGACTACCACCGCTTCTGCGAGATGCTGCGCCGTGGCGGCGAGCTTGATGGTGCGCGCATCATCGGCCCCCGCACGCTGCGTCTGATGGCGCAAAACCACCTGCCCGGTGGGCGCGACCTGACGCAGGTCGCCATCGGCTCGTTTTCGGAAACCGCCAACGAAGGCATCGGCTTCGGCCTCGGGTTTGCCACCACGCTGGGCGAGGTGGCGGCCGGCGGTTATGGCCCGGGCGACTTCTACTGGGGCGGCATGGCCTCCACCATCTTCTGGGTCGATCCGGTCGAAGACCTGGTGGTGATCTTCATGACGCAGCTGGTGCCCTCGGGCACCTTCAACATCCGCAGCCAGTTGAAGAGCCTGATCTATTCGGCGCTGGTCGACTGACCCAAGGCGATCAGCCCAGGGCCGCACCCAGGCCGTGCGAGGTGGCGATCACGGCGGCATTGACGCGCGAGCCCACGTCGAGCTTGCGCAGCACGTGTTGCACATGAATCTTCACCGTGGTTTCGGCAATGCCCAGGTCGCGCGCAATCTCCTTGTTGCTGGCACCGCAGGCGATGCCACGCAAGATGTCCAGCTCGCGGGGCGACAGCTGGGCCAGCGGAGAGCTGCCGTCTCTCGACACGCTGGCGTGCGCCGGGGCCGGGGCTGACGCCCCGCGGTAGGCTGCGATCAGTTTGCCGGTCATCTCGGGGGCGATGGTGCTCTCGCCGGCCATCACCCGCCGCAGGGCCAATGCCAGGGCATCGCCTTCGATGTTCTTGAGCAGGTAGCCGCTCGCGCCGGCCGTGAGTGCGGCCGCGAGGTCGTTTTCGTCTTCGCTGACGGTGAGCATCACCACGCGGGCTGCCGGTGCGGCTTCGCGCAGGGCAGGCAGCACGTCGACGCCATTGACACCGGGCAGGTGGTTGTCGAGCAGGATCAGGTCGGGTTGCAGCTCTTGTGCGCGGCGCAGTGCTTCGCCGGCATCGGCGGCGTCGCCCACGGTTTGAAACTGAGGCTCGCGCGACAGCAAGGCGATCAAGCCGCGGCGAAACAGGGTGTGGTCGTCCACCACCAGGATGCGGATGAGGGCGGCGGGCGCGACAGGGAGGTGCATGAAATCGATCGGTGTCAGTGCAGGCCGAGTGCAGGTGCCGCCAAGAGCAGCTCGGGGGCTTTCTGCCGGGCGGCCACGGCTGGCAGGGTCAGCGTGACCGAGGTGCCCTGAGCAGGTTGCGAGCGCACTTCCAGCTGGGCGCCAATGCGCTGGGCCCGCTCGCTCATGATGCGCAGGCCGACGTGGGTTTCGCCTGCAGCCGGGCCGTCGGCGGCGAAGCCCTGCCCGTCGTCGCGCACCTGAAAGCGCCACACCGGGTGCTGTTGCACGTCGAGCCACACGTGGCTCGCCCGCGCGTGCTTGCGCACGTTGGACAAGGCTTCCTGCACGATGTGCAACACCTGCACCTGCATGTCGGGCGACAGTGGCAGGCCGTTGCCCTGCATCGAGAGCTCGGCGCCGACGCCGCTCTGGTGCTCGAACTTGCGCAGCGTGGTCGCCAGGGCCGGCTCGATGTCTTCGGCGTTGGTGCGGGTGCGAAAGTGCATCAGCAGCTCGCGCACGTCGCCATAACTCTCGCGCACACCGACGTCGATCTCGCCCAGCGTCTTGTCGACCGACACCGCATCGCCATGGGCCAGGGCGTCGCGCATCAGCTGCACCTGGATCTTCAGGAAAGCCAGCGACTGGGCGATCGAGTCATGCAGCTCGCGGGCGATGAAGGTGCGCTCCTGCGCCACCGCCGCTTCCTTGGCCAGCGCGCTGAGGCGCAGGTTTTCCATGCCCGACGCAAGATGCGCCGTCAGCGCCTCCAGCAACGACCTTTCGGCCTCGGAGGGGCTCACGTGCGCGTGATAGAACAGGTTGAGTTCGCCCATCAGTCGATCGTGAAGGCGAATCGGCACCGACACCACCGTCTCGAAGCCGGCATGGGCGCAGTGTTTCATCGCCGCCGCTTCCATGCTGTGGATCGGGATCACGCGTGCACCGCTCGGTGCCTGCGGGTCGCCACAGTGACAGTCTCCTGCCATCACGCAGGCCTCGCCTTCGCGCATGGCGTCGGGCAGGCCCTGGCTCGCCAGCAACAGGTAGCGCCGGTTGCTTTCGTCGGACCAGCGCAGCGCCACGCCGTCGGCCCGCGCCACACGACCCACACGCTGCGTGAACCCGTCGGCCAGGTCTTGCAGGTGGGTGGCATTGGCCACCAGGCTGGTCACGTCGTACAGCGCCTCCATGCGCTCGCGTTTTTCCTCGAGCAGCGCGGTCTTTTCGGCCACCTTCGCCTCGAGCCCACGGTACATGGACTGCAGGTGATCGGCCATGCGGTTGAAGCCCTCGGCCAGCGCGCCAAATTCGTCGCTGCGAGGCAGGTCGACACGGGTGCCAAAGTCACCGTGCTGGATCTTGTCGGTGGCGTCCTTGAGCAGCCGCACCGGCTCGAGCACCAGCACGTAGCCGATGTAGAGCAGCACGGTCGCGCCCAGCAGGGCGAGCGCCATCGCCAACAGCTCCAGCAGGTGCAGCTGGCGTGTCCAGCGTGACATGGTGAGCTCGATGTCGACCACGAACGCGTCGATGTGTTCGGCGAAACGGGCGGTGTCCTCGGTCAAGCCCTGCACCGAGCTTGCGGGCCCCTGCGTCCAGCGCTGGCGGTAGCGTGCCCAGTCTTGCTCGACGCTCGCGAAGTGCGATCGAACAACGTCGTCCCGGGGCACGAACAGCGGTCGTTCGGGGTCGCCATCGCGCAGCACCGCAAGGCTCTGGTCGAACGCATCGGCCTGGCGGGCCAGCGCCGCCGCGTCGCCGGTGCTCACCGAAAGCGACATGCGGTAGGCCTGCATGCGCATGCGGCCGGCCTCGTTGACCGCCGCCGCGCCGCCGTCGAGCTGCCACGACACCCACAGCGTGAGCGCCATCAGCAGCAATGACAGCAGCAGGAAAGGCGTGGCCGCGAGCGCCAGGCGCGCGCCCAGGCTCCAGTGCTTGTGGCTTGTCATGGGCCGCACTGTAGGGAGCGCCGCGCTGCGCCGCTTGATGTACGTCAAGGCGCCCGCCGGGCGTGCAGATAAGGTTCGGGTTGTACATACCCGGTGAGACCCTAAACTGCTTCTCACCTGAACTTCCACGAGGCGCAATGCCATGAAAATCCTGTTGGCTGTCGATGGCAGCACCTACACCAAGCGCATGCTGGCCTACATTGCCGCGCACGACGAGCTGATCGGTGCCAGCAACCAGATCACCGTGATCACCGCCGTGACGCCGGTGCCACCCCACGTCACCAGCTTCATCAACAGCACTTCGTTGCAGCAGTATTACGGTGACGAAGCCGAAGCCGTGCTCAAGCCGGTGCGTGCCTTCGCCGAGCAAAACAAATGGAAGCCGACCTTCACCACGGCCGTGGGCAACGCCGCCGAGGTGATCGCCAAGGCCGCCAACGACGGCAAGGTCGACATGGTCATCATGGGCTCGCACGGCCACTCGGCCCTCGGCTCGCTGGTGATGGGCTCGGTCACCTCGCGCGTGATGGCGCACTGCACGGCGCCGGTGCTGATCGTCCGCTAGCTCCGCCTGGCTGACCCCGGGGAACACACCATGAGCCCGATCAAGAGCATCTTGCTGCACCTCGACGCCTCGCCCCGCAGCGCGGTGCGCCTGGATGTGGCGCGCCAGTTGGCGTGGCGGCACGAAGCGGCCGTCCACTGCCTGTTCGGGGTGACCTCCAATTTTGTCGAGATGCCCTTCTCCGTGGCCGAAAGTGCCGAGGCCGGTGCGATGGTGCTCAAGCTCGATGCCGATCGGCGCGCGCGCGCGCTGGCCGTGTTCAACCGGGCGGCGGGGGCCGAAGGCCCGAGCATCAGCTGGAGCGAACTCGGCACCGAGCCGGTCATCTGGGGTTTGACGCAGCAGGCGCTTTACGCCGACCTGTTGGTGCTCGGGCAGCACGAGGCGGGTGCGCGCGACCTGCCGGCCGACCTGATCGAGTCGGTGCTCATCGGCAGCGGCAAGCCGGCGCTGATCGTGCCGTATGCCGGTGAGGTGAAAACGGTGGGTCAGAACATCCTCGTCGCCTGGAGCCCGAGCCGCGAGTCGGCACGCGCGCTCAACGCAGCCATGCCCCTGCTGCAAAAGGCGCAGCAAGTGCACGTGGTGACGTGGAGCGACGAAACCAGCGCGCCGCAGGCCACCAGCGAAAAACGCCAGCTCGAACAGCACCTCGCTGCCCACGGCGTGCGGGCCATGCTGCATTGGTATGGCGACGGCCCCGGCAACCCCGGCGAACGGCTGCTCTCACTCACCACCGACCTGGGCAACGACCTGCTGGTGATGGGGTGTTACGGCCACAGCCGCGCGCGCGAGCTGGTGCTGGGCGGCGCCACGCGCACGGTGCTCAAGTCGATGACGCTGCCGGTGCTGATGGCGCACTGACGGCCCGGCTTCGCCACATGCGCGCTCTCCTCGTCCACCTGGACGCTTCGCCCGCGTGCGCCGTGCGTCTGCACGTCGCACGCCAACTGGCTGAGCGGCACGACGCCAGCGTGACCGCCGTGTTCGCGGTGGTGCCTGGCAGCAGCGGCCTGCCCAGCTCGTTTTCAGCGGCTGCGATTGCGAAGGCCGTGCAAACCATCGACATCGACGGGCGTCATCGCGCCCGCGCCGCGCTGGAGAAGACGACCTCCATGGGTGGGCCACCGGTGGCCTGGGTCGAGTCGTCGGCTGAAGCCCCGTTGCGTGCCGTCATCCGTCACGGCCTCTTCGCCGACTTGCTGGTGCTGGGCAAACGCGACCCATCGGGCCCGCATGCCGAGCAACTGCCGGCAGACTTTGCCGAATCGGTGGTGATCGAAAGCGGCAAGCCGGCCCTGGTGGTGCCCGACGCTGCCCGCGCCGCCCCCATCGGCCGCCACATCGTGATCGCCTGGAAGCCCTCGCGCGAAGCGGCCCGCGCCGTCACCGCCGCCCTGCCGCTCTTGCGCCAGGCCGACAGCGTTCATGTGCTGATGTGGCAAGACAAGAATGACACCGCCACGCCGACGCAGCATCTGGGTTGGCTGGGCAGCTTCTTGCACACCCACGGCGTGGCAGCCGAGACCCATGCGCTGGGCAGCGCCCCGGCGCGCATCGGCGAGGCCATGCTGGCGCAGACGCAGCAGCTCGGTGGCGACCTGCTGGTGATGGGCTGCTACGGCCACAGCCGCGCGCGCGAGCTGGTGCTGGGCGGCGCCTCGCGCTCGGTGCTCAACACCCTGCCCTTGCCGGTGCTGATGGCGCATTGAGCAAACCTCCTCTGCCTCTGCCTGCGTGCAGAAGGAGTGATTACGCCAAGCTCAAGTGCATGCCCAGCGTGTCGCCATCGGCGTTGGCCTTCACCTCGAAGCCGACCGATCGTGCGAGATGCGCCATGCCCATGTTCTCTCGCAGGCATTCGCCCACCAGCTCACGCGTGCCGCGCTCACGCAGGTAGCGCAGCATCTTGTCCATCAACAAACGGCCCAGGCCGTGGTGCTGGCTCCCGCTGGCCACCTGGATGGCGAACTCCGCGCGCAGGTTGTCGGGGTCGCACACAGCGCGCACCTCGCCGAGCATGCCGTCGCTCTCGCCGGCCGCGGTGTCGTCTGCAATTGCAATGAAGGTCATCTCGCGGTCGTAGTCGATCTGGCTGTAGCGCGCCAGCTCGGTCTGTGGCACTTCGCGGCGTGTGAGGAAGAAGCGCAGCCTCATGTCGGCCGGCGTGGCATGCGCATAAAACGACTGCAGGCGTGGGCCGTCTTCCGGGCGAATGGGGCGCAGGCAGACCCGCTGGCCTGCGAGCTGCAAGTCTTCTTCGAGCTGCGCCGGGTAGGGGCGAATGGCCAGGCGGGCGTCTGCCAGGCCCTTGGGTGCGACGCGCACCTTCACACGCGCATCGAGCGCCATCACGCCTTGGTCGTCGGCGAGCAAGGGGTTGATGTCGAGCTCGACCAGCTCGGCCAGGTCGCAGGCCATGTGCGACACCTGCAGCAAGGTGGTGTGGAGGGCGCGCATGTCCACCGCCGCACGGTCGCGGTAGCCCGCCAGCAGGCCCGCCACGCGGGTGCGCGACACCAGGTCGGCGGCCAGCGCCATGTTGAGCGGCGGCAGCGCCACCGCGCGGTCGCGTATCACCTCGACCGCCGTGCCGCCCTGGCCGAACAGGATCACCGGGCCGAACACCGGGTCGGTCGCCACACCGACGATCAGCTCATGTGCGCGCGGCCGGCTCACCATCTGCTGCACCGTGAAGCCGTCGAGCGTGGCATCGGGCCGCAGCTCGGCCACACGCTGCTGCATGCGCTCGGCCGCGCGGCGCACTTCATCGCCCGACTGCAGGTTGAGCGCCACGCCGCCCACATCGGACTTGTGCGAGATCTGCGGCGACAGGATCTTCAGCACCACCGGGTAGCCGATCTCCGATGCGGCCGCGGCGGCCTGCGCCACGCTGTTGACCGTGCGCGTGGCCACCACCGGGATGCCGAAGGCCGACAACAGCGTCTTGGCCTCGGGCTCGTTGAGCAGCTCGCGCCCGCCCTCCAGTGCTTGCTGGATCACCGCCCGCGCCGCGGCGAGGTCGGGTGCCGATTCGTTGGGCGCCGCCGGCGGCGTTTGCAACAAGGCCGCCTGGTTGCGGCGAAAGTCGGCCAGCTGCAAGAACGCCGCGGCGGCGCGCTCGGGCGTTTCGTAAGTGGGAATGCCGGCAGCCTTGCAGGCTTCTTGCGCCGCTTGCACCACCGAACCGCCCAGCCAGCAGGTCAGCACCGGTTTGTTGGCTTCGCGCAAGCGCGGCAGGCAGGCGGTGGCGATGTCGGCGCTGGGCACGATGGCGGTGGGTGCGTGCATGAACAGCACCGCATCGACCTCGGGCGCGTCGAGCAGCGTCTGCAGCGCGGCGGTGTAACGCTCGACCGGTGCGTCGCCAATGATGTCGACCGGGTTGCCTTTCGACCAGGTGGCGGGCAGCGCAGCGTCGAGCCGGGCCAGCGTGGCCGGCGTGAGCGGGCTCAGGTGGCCGCCGCCGATCGACAGGGCATCAGCCGCCAACACACCGGCGCCCCCGCCGTTGGTGACAATGGCCAGGCGGTCGCCGAACAAGGGCTTGGCGCGCGCCAAAGTTTCAGCCGCATCGAACAAGTCACCGAGCGAGCCCACGCGCAACAAACCCGCGCGGCGCACGGCGGCGTCGAACACATCGTCGGCTCCCGCCAGCGCGCCGGTGTGCGACGCGGCGGCCTTGGCGCCTTCCGGCGCCCTGCCCGCCTTCACCAGCACCACCGGCTTGTTGCGCGCGGCAGCGCGGGCGGCCGACATGAACTTGCGCGCCGAGCCCACCGACTCCATGTAGAGCAGGATGGCGCGGGTTGCGCCATCGCTCGCCAGGTAGTCGAGCACGTCGCCGAAGTCGACGTCGGCGCTGTCGCCGAGTGAAATGAAATGCGAAAAGCCGATGCCGCGCGAGTTGGCCCAGTCGAGCATGGCCGTGGCCAGCGCACCCGACTGCGACACGAAAGCGAGCGGCCCCGGTTTCGCGGCTGCATGGGCAAAGCTCGCATTGAGCCCCACGCCAGGCACCAGCAGGCCCACGCAGTTGGGGCCGAGAATGCGCAGCAGGTCAGGCTTTGCCGCCTGCAACATGGCCTGCTCGATCGACACCCCCTTGTCGCCCGACGGCCCCTTGAGCCCCGCACTCAATACCACCGCGGCGCGTGTGCCCTTGCGGGCGAGCTCGGCGATCAAGCCCGGCACGGTGCTCGCGGGTGTGCAGATCACCGCCAGGTCGGGTGCCTGCGGCAAGGCCCCGACCGAGGGCCAGGCCGGCAGATCGCCAATGCGTTTGTGTTTGGGGTTGACCGGCCAGAGCGGGCCGCTGAAACCCCCTTCACGCAGGTTGCGCATGACCACCGCGCCGACGCTGCGGTCTCGCTCCGAAGCGCCGATCACCGCCACCGACTGCGGGCGAAACAGGTGTTCGAGATTGCGAACGCTCATGGGCCGACACTTTCTTCTTGCAATCGGCCAGCGTACCCAGCCGGCGCAAAATGGGCTTGCGCTCCGTCAAGCCTGCCGGCGGGGTGGCAACCAACAATCGCAGGCCATCAAACTCGAAAGCCCGTCATGAAAATCCTCTTGCCCGTCGATGGCTCCGAGCATTCACTGAACGCGGTGCGCTACGCGATTCGCCTGGTGCAAGAAGGCCTGAGTGCCAGTTTTGTGCTGACCAATGTGCAAGAACCCACCTACCTCTACGAGATGGTGCTCGCACCCAACGCCGACGTGCTCGAGCGCGTGACCGGCGCCGCCGGCATTCACTCGCTCGAGGCCGCCGAAGACCTGCTGCGGCAGGCCGAGCTGCCGTTCGAGCGCGAGATCGCAAGTGGCGACCCGGCGCACACGATTCTGGAAACCGGCGAACGCTACGACTGCGACGCCATCATCCTGGGCGCGCGGGGCCGCGGCGTGGTGCGCAGCGCCCTGCTCGGCTCGGTGTCGCAAGCCGTGCTGCACGGCTCGCCGGTGCCAGTGACCATCGTGCGTGAGAACCCGGCCCACTGGGCCCGTGAAGCCGCCGAATAGCCCGCGACTCGGGGACTCAGACAGGGCGGCCGGATCAGTCGCTCGCGGGACGGCGCTTTCAGCCGGGGCTTGCAACGCCCGTCATGATGCGCGGGTCGCCGCCCTTGCTCAGGTGCACCTGGGTGCCGTAGCCACGGTAACGCTGGTGCAACAGCTTGGCCCGCTGCAGCAGCGTTTCGGCATCGGGAATGCGCGCGTGGTGGCGTTCGATCGTGTGCAGCGCCAGATCCACCAGCTTGGCATTGAGCGTCATTTCGGCGCTGGCAAGCAACAATTGCACCGCTTCTGCGGGCGCTCCACCGATGGTCTTGGAAACCGCCTCTTCGGCTTGTTCGCAGATGGAGGTGTAGGACTTGCGCACAAGGTCTTCGAACACCTTGTGCCCGAACGAGGCTCGCACCAGCAACTCCGTGGTTGTTTTTGACACAGCAAAACGGCGGGTGAGCTTGAGCACGTCGTCTTCAATGCCGTCAAGCGTCAACTCATTCTTGGACAAACGGGCCAGCAAGGCCAACAGGTTGCACGCCGCCTCGAACTCGAAGTTGGGCAAGGCAACCTCGGCGATCAGCTCGCGGGCCTGCATGACCGCGTCGGCCACACGCCGATCCAACAGGGCATTGAGGGTGCTGATGACGTTCTCGAAGCGCCTCAGGCGCGGGCTGCCCGTCTGCGGAGCCCGCGCGGCGACCATGGCGTTGAGCGACTGGGTCAACCCCCGGCGATCCCCCAGATCGAACTGCACCACCGCCAGCAAGACGAGCCCCTGCAAATCGAAGATGCGCGAGTTCAAACCCAGGCGCGCGGCCTTCCCCAAAACGTCGGCCGCTTCCTTGGGGTCGCCGTAATAGAAGGCGAGCAGACCATGCTTGACCAGGCGAGCCACGCTGCCTGGGGTGAGTGTGGTGGCTCGGCGCAGCGCATCGAGCGCCATTTCGGGCTGCCCCTGATCGAGCAGCACGCGGCCCATCACGTCGTAGGCGTCTGCGTAACTGGGCAGCTCGTTCAACAGGCTCTCAAGCGTGCGCCGTGCCTGTACCGTGCCACCCGAGTCGTATTGGGTTCGGGCCACGCCCAGCCGCGCCCAGGGAACAGCGCCGACCAGGAGAATGGCGTCGAACAGCTCCTGGGCCGCGTGCGGCTTGCCCAAGCGCAGCCACAGCTCGGCGCCGATTCGCGCCGCATGCACCCAGGCCGGGCCGCGCGTCTTGAAGCGCACTTGGCACATTTCGGCCGCGCCGACGAAGTCTTCTTTTTGGACCAGCGCAAAGATGTCGGCCAGCTGGCGCTTGCGCTGGCGCGCATGAACCAAGCGCTGGCGCAAGCCATCGGCGGTGTGGGGCTTCAGGAGGTAGGCATCCAACGCGGCCTCTGCCGCTTCGGCCACCTTCGCGTAGCCGGCCTCGCTGGAGATCATGACCACCACGGTAGACAGCGGCAGCAGGTGCGACAGCCGCAGGTCGTCCATGATGTCTTGGCCACTGACCGGCTCATCGTCGAAGTTGTATTCGCACAGCACGATGTCAAACCGCTGGGTTTCGAGCAGTCGACGCCCATCCTGCGCCTTGCGCGCCTGCACGATCTCGGGCACTGCAAACTCGCGCAGCATCGCGACCAGCGCGCTGCGTGAGCCGGTGTTGCTGTCGATCACCAAAGCTCGAGCCTTGGATATCTCGGAGTCGAGCGGAACCATGGCACCCCCCGTTGGCGTATCGCGCTTGGCCCTGAGGCTGATGACATTGCGCGCAGGAGGCCCATACTGGCGCGAAACGGCGGCCAGCGCCAGCCCAACACCGGCACAAAACAGGTCTTTGGTTGACGGCGGCTCCGGGTGGGAGCGCGCTGGGAGTGCGGAGCGGGCTCAGCCTCAGTGCAACGCCGCCTCGGTGCGGTACAGCATGTCGCTCCACTGCTTGCCGAGATCGACCCACTGGTTCCATGCCTGCGACGGATCGACCGCCGCTGCAGCCTCGGCCGACGTTGCGGTGGCGGGAACCCCGCCGGGCTGCGACAGCTTCAGCGGCTGACCCACCAGCTTGGCCATGTCGCCACCCACGGTGGCGGCACTGCGGGTCAGCAGGCTCATCGCATCGGCCTGGGTGGCCGCGCAGATGGCGGCGAGTTGCTGCCAGTACTTGCCGGACGACTCCATGTCAAAGCGCAACAGCTCGGCTTGCAGGTTGAAGAGTTCGTTCGCGTTGCCGGCCTTGGCCACGTTGGCCCGGGCCTTTTCGTGGTGAAGGCGGGCTTCATGCGCAGCCTGCATCTGGCAGCGGCGAATCTCTTCGGCGCCCTTGAACACCACGTCGCTCAAGGCGATCAGCGCCTGCAGCTGGTCTTGCGAGAAGGCCAGCGCCGCATCGGGCGTCGAAGCCTCCACCTTGGCAGCCGTCGCGCGGCCGTCGCCTGCCTTCTGGGTCTTGCTTGCCATGAGGTGTCTCCTGTGCGGGTTGATGGATCGAGCCGGCCAGTGCCCAGCTGCGCATTTGGCCAAAGCTTTGCTCGGCCTTGCATTGAAACGCTGTATGCGCCATTTGCCCGAATGCCCACTCGGTGAGTGCTGCCATGTCGGCGCTTGGCGGGTCGGCCCATGCCACACCGATGGCCGTGCGCTGGTCATGAACGGGCTTGTCGGGGTCGCCGCAAGCGCCTATGTTCTCTGCTCGGGCACGCGAAACCGTTGAGCGGTATCAAGCCGACTTGATCTTTCACAAACTCAGCCGGCGCAGACCGCCATACGCTCCAAGGGCGCATCCTGACCTCATCGCTCACGCGAATGGAGACAAGCATGACGAGCGAAAGCAACGACCGCACGTCGGGCTCCACCAAGCCTGACCTCATTTTGCTGGCCTTGTTTCAAAGTCGCTTGCGAGAGCGTTCGCTCTACCTCGGTGAGTTGATCCGTTCGCAGCGCCGCCGTTTGCGCCCAAGTGAGCCGCTCGACGACGTGGCGCTGGGCGAGAGCGATGC